>JBJELR010000346.1:0-6078 GCA_051879255.1 Lachnospiraceae bacterium
GCTCATATGCAAAGCTACTACGATACCAGTGAAGAAAAAGCCATACTGGGAGTAGATATTGCAGAAAGGGAAAGAAGGATTTTAGCGGGGCTTCATGCCGAGAAAGGATACAGCCTTTATGTAGGGATTCCCTTTTGTCCCACTACCTGTCTGTACTGCTCCTTTACCTCCTACCCAATAGGACAATGGAAGAAAAAAGTGGAGGCCTATCTGACAGCGTTGGAAAAGGAGATGGATTACCTGGCTAAAGCCTTCCGGGGAAAAATCCTGGATACAGTGTATATTGGCGGAGGCACACCAACCACGCTTGAACCGGAGGAACTGACCCGGCTGTTTACCGCCCTGCAGGATAGGTTTGCCTTTTGTGGGGTAAAGGAATTTACGGTAGAGGCCGGAAGGGCAGACAGTATTACGAAAGAGAAGCTTAAGGTAATGAAGAAGTTTGGCGTGACCAGAATCTCCGTAAATCCTCAGACCATGAAGGAGGCTACCTTGAAGCTCATTGGCCGTCATCATACGGTGGAGCAGGCGAAGGAGGCTTTTCTTCTGGCGCGGGAAGTGGGCTTTAGCAACATCAATATGGATTTGATTCTGGGACTTCCTGAGGAAACAAGAGAAGATGTCATCCATACCATGGAGGCGGTGAAGAAGCTTAGACCGGATAGTCTGACTGTACATTCTTTAGCCATCAAGCGGGCAGCGGGGCTGAATCAGTGGACCAGGGAGCATGGAATGGACACCCTGCAAAATACAGAGGAAACCATGGAAATTGCGGCAGCAGGAGCCAGGGCACTGGGAATGAAGCCTTATTATCTGTATCGCCAGAAAAATATGACCGGGAACCTGGAAAACGTGGGCTATGCCACAGAAGGAAATTATGGGATATACAATATTTTGATGATGGAGGAGAAACAAACCATAGCTGCCTGTGGTGCAGGAACCGTTTCGAAAAGGGTTTATCCTGACGGACAGATTGAACGCTGTGACAACGTGAAGGATGTTACCGGGTATATAGAAAGAATCAATGAAATGATTGAAAGAAAAAGGAAACTTTTCACTGGAATGGCTGAATCCACAAAGGGCTTGTAGTTTCCCCTAAAACAGTGTACAATGCTATAGGTTGAAAAAAGGAAAATAAGGTGCAGGAGGAAAGAAGATGGCATTAAGCAAGAAGCCGGTTACCGGAATGAAGGATATACTGCCGGCAGAGATGCAGATTCGTGATTATGTAATCGGTGTAATCAAAGAAACGTATGCACAGTTTGGCTTCACCGGTATTGAAACTCCCTGCGTGGAAAATATTGCCAATTTGAGCAATAAGCAGGGTGGAGAAAATGAAAAATTGATTTTCAAGATTTTGAAACGAGGGGAAAAGCTGAACCTAAAAAAGGCTGAAACAGAGGCTGATCTGGTGGATGGAGGGCTTCGCTATGATTTGACCGTTCCCTTGGTTCGTTTTTACTCCAATCATTCTGCCAATCTTCCTTCTCCTTTTAAGGCGTTACAGATTGGCCCGGTATGGCGGGCAGACAGACCGCAGAGAGGAAGATACCGTCAGTTCTATCAATGTGACATCGATATTTTGGGAGAACCCTCCAACCTGGCGGAGATTGAATTGATTCTGGCCACCACCACTACTCTGGGTAAGCTGGGCTTTAAGGGCTTTGAAATCCGAATCAACGAAAGAAGAATCCTAAAGGCTATGGCTGCTTATAGTGGTTTTGCCCGGGAAAGCTATGATTTGGTATTCATTACACTGGATAAAATGGACAAGATTGGCCTTGAAGGAGTGGAGAAGGAATTAAAGGAATCCGGTTTTGAAGCTAAGGCGGTAGAGAAATATCTTGGATTGTTTAAGGGCATGGAAGCGGCTGAGAATGGCTTTGCGTGGCTGATAGGAGAAATTGAGGATTATCTGGAGGAAGGGATTGGAGAAAACCTTCAGGAAATCATCACCGGTGTAGAAGCAGTAAAGCAGGCAGACTTTAAGATGGTGTTTGACCCTACTCTGGTTCGGGGGATGTCCTATTATACGGGAACTATTTTTGAAATTGCCATTCCTGAGTTTGGAGGCAGCTGCGGCGGTGGCGGAAGGTATGATAAGATGGTAGGTAACTTTACCGGAAAAGACACTCCTGCCTGTGGTTTTTCCATTGGCTTTGAGCGTATCGTTCTTCTTCTGTTGGAAAATGGCTTTCAGATTCCCGGAGTAGGAAAAAGAAGTGCTTATCTGGTGGAAAAGGGAATGCCGGTGGACAGACTCTGTAAGGTTATGGGAGAGGCGCAGCAGGCCAGGGAAAGAGGAGAGCAGGTGCTGGTGACTCGAATGAATAAGAATAAAAAGTTCCAGAAGGAGCAGCTTACCAAGGAAGGGTATGAAGAATTCAGGGAGTTTTACTGTAATCCCCTATAAGAAAAAAATACAGTCAAAGGGCAAATATACCGGAAAAGACCGATTAATGGAGGAGATTATGGCTGAATCGATGAAGGGTTTAAAGAGAACCCACCGCTGTACGGAGGTTTCCGCTGCTAATATAGGACAGGTGGTTACCGTAATGGGCTGGGTACAGAAGCAGAGAAATAAGGGCGGTATTATTTTTGTAGACTTACGTGACCGTTCAGGACTTTTACAGATTATTTTTGAGGAAAGTGATGTTTGGGCAGAAGGCATGGCAAAGGCGGAGAAGCTGAGGAGTGAATTCGTCATTGCCGTAGTGGGAAGGGTGGAAAAACGCTCCGGTGCAGTAAATGAGAACCTGGCAACAGGCGATATTGAAATCAGAGCCACCCAGCTTAGAATTTTGTCAGAGGCAGAAACGCCTCCCTTTCCCATTGAGGCAGATTCCAAGACCAAGGAGGAGCTGCGGTTAAAATACCGTTATCTGGATTTACGGCGTCCTGATTTACAGGGTAAACTGATGTTAAGAAGTAAAATTGCAGCAAAAATCCGTTCCTTTTTGACTCAGGAAGGGTTCCTGGAAATGGAGACGCCCATCCTGCAGAAATCCACTCCGGAAGGAGCAAGAGATTATCTGGTGCCAAGCAGGGTACACCCGGGCAGCTTTTACGCCCTGCCTCAGTCCCCTCAGCTTTTCAAGCAGCTATTGATGTGTGCCGGATATGACCGATATTTTCAGATTGCAAAATGCTTTCGTGATGAAGATTTACGGGCAGACCGTCAGCCGGAATTTACGCAGGTGGATATGGAGCTGTCCTTTGTGGATGTAGATGATGTTATCGAGGTTAATGAACGACTGATTCAATATGTATGTAAAGAAGCCATTGATCTTGAGGTAAGTCTGCCTATTCCCAGGATGACCTGGCAGGAGGCTATGGATCGATTTGGATCCGACAAGCCGGATACCCGTTTTGGCATGGAGCTTACGGATGTATCCCAGGTGGTGAAGGGATGCGGCTTCGGTGTCTTTACCTCTGCTCTGGAAAATGGCGGATCTGTTCGTGGGATCAACGCAAAAGGGCAGGCGGAAATGCCCCGTAAGAAGATCGATGCTCTGGTGGATTTCGCCAAGGGCTATGGAGCCAAGGGTCTGGCTTATCTGGCTGTTTTGCCGGATGGAAGCTATAAATCCTCCTTTGCCAAATTTATGACCCGGGACGAACTAAAAGATCTGGTGGAGGCTATGGCGGGAGAACCCGGAGATTTATTGCTGTTTGCCGCAGATAAGAATAAAATCGTCTACAATGTTCTGGGAGCCCTTCGTTTGGAGGTGGCTGCACAGATGAATATTATTGATGAAAATAAGTTTAATTTCCTTTGGATTACCGAATTTCCTCTTTTAGAATGGGATGAGGAGGAAAACCGTTATACGGCTATGCATCACCCCTTTACCATGCCCATGGACGAGGATTTGGCACTTTTGGATACAGACCCGGGAAAGGTTCGTGCCAAGGCTTATGATATTGTGTTAAATGGAACGGAATTGGGCGGCGGAAGTGTACGAATTTTCCAAAGTGAGGTTCAGGAAAAAATGTTTCAGGTATTGGGCTTTAGTAAGGAAGAAGCCTATAATCGCTTTGGATTCTTACTGAATGCCTTTAAATATGGAGTGCCGCCTCATGCGGGGCTGGCCTATGGTCTGGATCGACTGGTGATGCTTTTAGTTAAAGCAGACAGTATTCGTGAGGTGATTGCCTTCCCTAAGGTGAAGGATGCCTCCTGTCTGATGACCAATGCACCGGATGTGGTGGACGAAAAGCAGTTGGAGGAGTTAGCCATTCAGATAGCCATGACACAGGCAGCAGAGTAGTGTCTAAAAGTGAGATGAGAGAAAGGAAAATGCAGGGAAAAATTTACCTGTATTTTCCTTTTGTTGTGGTGGTCTAATGGCTGACTTTGGGTTGACAATTTTAGATATAGTTGCTATGATTATTAAAGATGGTTACTAATTTTTGGGGATAATTTTTGTATAATTTGCCCAAGAAAAATGAATACTACTGGGAGGGGAGTTACCAAATGATATAAGTTAATCTACTTTATACAGGATTGATTTATAGAGTTTGGTTTTTTTATAGTACAAATTCGGGAGAAAAGAGGATAAGTAGATGGAAAAATTTCAAGGAAAAAGTGTATTATCAGGTGTGGCCATCGGAAAGCTTTATCTTTTTAAAAAGCAGGAATACACCCTGGTACAAGAGACAATTACCGATGTGGAAGGAGAAAAGGAGAGGTTTCGTGGAGCCTGCAAGAAGGCGAAGGAACAGCTTTCCAGGCTGTACGATAAAGCTCTTAGCGATGTAGGCGAAGAACAGGCCATGATTTTTGATGTCCACAAGATGATGCTGGAGGATTTGGACTATCTGGAAGCCGTAGAGGCCATGATTGAAGAACAGAAGGTAAATGCGGAGTACGCTACCAACGCTACCGGAGAAAGCTTTGCCGAAGTATTTGCCAACATGGATGATGAGTATTTTAAGGCAAGAAGTGCAGACGTGATGGATATTTCCAAACGGGTTGTACGGGTTCTGGCAGGAGTGAAAGAGGGAGGTATCGACTCTGAGGAGCCGGTAATTATTGTGGCCGATGATTTGACACCCAGTGAGACGATTCAAATGGACAAGTCCAAGATTCTTGCCTTTGTAACCCGCTTTGGTTCCCAGAATTCCCATACTGCAATTCTGGCAAGGAGTATGAACCTTCCCTCCCTGATTAATACGGATATTCAGCTTTTAGATGAATATGACGGTCAGTTGGCTATAGTAGACAGCTTTAACAATACGTTGATTTTGAACCCGGATGAAGAAACCTTGGCAGCCAAGGAGAAGGCACTGGCTAAGTGGAGAGCGGATCTGGCACAGCTTGAGGAGCTTAAGGGAAAGGAAAATGAAACCAGAGATGGGCGTAGGATTAATATCTATGCCAATATCGGTAATGCAGAGGATTTACCAAAGGTGCTGGCCAGTGATGCCGGAGGAATCGGTCTGTTCAGAAGTGAATTTGTGTATCTGGGCAGTCAGGATTATCCTACAGAGGAAGAACAGTATAAGGCTTACAAAGCGGTAGTCGAAGGAATGGGAGGAAAGAAGGTAATTATCCGTACCCTGGATATTGGGGCTGACAAGCAGACCTATTACTTCCATCTGGATCATGAGGAGAATCCGGCAATGGGGCTTCGGGCTATCCGTATCTGTCTGGAAAGAATTGATGTCTTTAAGACCCAGCTTCGGGCAATTTACCGGGCTTCTGCCTTTGGAACCTGTTCCATTATGTTCCCTATGATTATTTCCGTATGGGAGATTCAGCGAATCAAGGAGATTGTAGAGGAGGTTAAGAAGGAACTGACTGATGAAGGAATTGCCTTTGGAGAGGTTGAACTGGGCATTATGATTGAGACACCGGCAGCGGTAATGATGTCCGATGAATTAGCTAAAGAGGTGGATTTTTTCAGTATCGGAACCAACGATCTGACCCAGTATACGCTGGCTATTGACCGTCAGAATGAATGTCTGGAAACCTTCTATGATTCTCACCATCCTGCAGTCTTAAGAATGATTCAGATGACTATTGATAATGGCCACAAAAACGGTATATGGGTAGGAATCTGTGGAGAATTGGCTAGT
>JBJELR010000347.1:0-6068 GCA_051879255.1 Lachnospiraceae bacterium
ATCTAAAAGCTCAATTTCTTCCAGAAGCTGCGCCTTATAGGTTTCTCCAATATGATGAGTAAGGCCTTCTTCATCGGAAAGAGGAATAACCTGTGTTTCCCCTTCTTTTGTCCCCTTCTGCGTATCAGACCAGGTTATCACAGACCTGCTTTCTCTGTCATAAACCCCTTTAAAATTTTTCCCACAGCCAATGGGCCAGTTAACCGGACAGGTAGCAATTCCCAGTTCTTTTTCTATTTCATCCAAAAGAGTAAAGGTATCATTGGCCTCCCGATCCATTTTATTGATAAAGGTAAAAATAGGAATTTTACGCATTACGCACACCTTAAACAGCTTTCTGGTCTGTGCCTCCACACCTTTGGATGCATCAATAACCATTACTGCCGAATCAGCAGCCATCAAAGTTCTGTAGGTATCCTCGGAAAAGTCCTGATGTCCCGGCGTATCCAGGATATTGATGCAGTAGCCCCCATAATTAAACTGCAAAACAGAAGAAGTAACTGAAATCCCTCTCTCCTTCTCAATCTCCATCCAGTCAGAAACTGCATGCCGGGCAGTGGCCTTTCCTTTCACGCTTCCTGCAAGATTAATGGCACCTCCATAGAGCAGAAATTTCTCTGTCAGCGTAGTTTTTCCCGCATCGGGATGGGAAATAATGGCAAAGGTTCTCCTCTTCTTTATTTCGTTTGCATAATTGCCCATGTCCTCTCCTCCAATAAGTAACTTTTACACAGTTCTGTATAGTATAACACACTTTAAATAAAATAGCATTATTTTCCCGATACATGGCTGATAATTATCTTTTCTGCGGAAACCTCAGTCTTTCTGGAAACAATATCCATGATCTGTGCCAACTGGGCATCCGTCAATGCAGCGGCACAAACAACCACGTCAACTCCATCATTACTTATACTGACTACTGATTCCGGAAAGCCTTTAGCCGACAAAAGAATTTCCGCTTCCATTTCCCGCTCACTCAAATCAGTCATGGCCACCATGCCGGCAACCGCCTCCTGCTTCTGTGAGGCATCCAGTTCTTGATTATTTACAATTTCGGCCAAAGCTTCTTTATTCTTTGCCCTGGTCTGCTCCTTCAAAAGCTTTGCAGCCGACAGCGTGGAGACTGCCTGGGTACTGGTAAACACAGCCTCTCCCGGCGTTCCTTCTATGGTATTTGCATCTTTCTTCTCCCCCTCACCAGCCTTTTGGGAGGCAGCAGCGACTACTTCATCCATGGCTTCTTCACCGTTGGCAGTCAGGTCCACATCTACCCGGGAAACCTGCCCGGCTTCCTGCATCCCCTCCTCCAGATAATTTTCCGTTAGCTGTGCTTCCTGATCCAGGCTTCCAATATCGGAAGCAATATCTTCCTCAGACAGATCCAGAAGTGCGGTCCTGTCCTCCTCCATCAACATCTCATCATTTACCACAAGGGTTTCTTCCTTCAGTTTATTTCCTGCAAAGTTCAGGTATCCCGCTACTGCAATCATTACCGCTAAAGCCGTAATCATAATTTGATTTCTTTTCAAGCTCATCTCTCCTATTCCTGTTGTTTCATCTTTACTACTTTAATTTTATGTACTTCTATTCCAAATAATGCCTGAATCACCTCGGTTATATTTTTTTGTACCAGTGCATCCCCTCCTCCCTGGGCCACTACACTGACCCCTTCGATTCTGGGACTCACCTCCTTGATTACATAGGGAATCTGTTCCCCATTTTCTCTTTTCAGATAAACAGTACTTTCTCCCGCATCTACATCCTGAGTGCTGCGGCTTCCCCCTTGAGAATCCTCCTCCAATACATTGCTGCGGTTGGTGGGATTATCCTTTTCAATAATTTTTTCCCGGGAAGAAGCTAAAGTCACCATAACCTTAACCTTTCCCACTCCCTCCATTGCAGACAATATTCCCTCCAGCCTTCCTTCCAAAGCCGCAGCCGCTTCCTCTTCTTCCCATTCCCAACTATTATTCTCCGTAATCTGATCTTTTTTTGTATCACTCATTATAGAATTTGTGCTGTCCCATAAAACGGACTTCCCAGGATTCTTATTCTGTTTTTCTTCTACCGGCCATACAATCACCAGTAAAAGAATCCCGGACAGAATGCAGATCAGAAGATTATCCCTTTTTAAAAATAACTTTTTTCCTATTTTAATCCATTGCTCCCGGTTTTTCATTGAATCCTAATTTCCTCTACCTTAATTTGCCTGCTCTGGGCTGCCTTTTCTTCCTTATCTGCCTGCTGCTCCTTGTTTTTTTGCCAATCCTCAAACTCCTCCTGCTTTCGGTACAGCTTGTTTTCAAACTCCTCCATATTCATTTCCCAGCCTTCTTCAACGACTTCCCTCATTCCCTTTCCCGACCCCCATTCCCAAAGCCTTTTTCCTGTAGGAAAAAGGCTTATTGCTGCTGATAAAAGCTGAGCGGCCAGCATAAGTGAAATCACCAGCTTCACATAACGTTCATACTGTTTTCCCATCCCAAAATGCAGAAGGGTCTGGCCCGCAATAAGAAAGATTACCATCTGCTTCACCAGTCGAATAAATACCCCGGCCATTCTAAAATCCTCCGTTTGTAGTATAGGCTGTAATAGCAATCAACATGATGAAAAATAAAATACCATATGTTACTGTTTTTAAAATCAGCAAAATTCCATCTCCCACACTATTGGTAAAGCGAATGATTCTTTTCTCTCCCACCATACCTAATATGGCTGCAATGAGCTTAAGCATACACCCTGTAACTGCAATTTTCAGCAACGGCAGCAGAGTAATTACAAAGAGCAGAATACAACTGACGATTCCCACACTATTTTTAATCAGTACCGCACTGCCCAGCCACAGCCGCATAACTCCTTCTGTTAGCCCTCCTACTCCCGGAAGTGCCTCCACCGCCTGATAGGCCGTTTCACTTTTTACCCGTTCAATAACCGGCGTTATCATAGATTGAATCAAACTGGCACCGGTCAATATCCCCATAAGGATTTTCAAGGAAGCCCTTATTCCTTTTTTCAACAGCTCCAGCAACAATTCCAGTCTGTCCTCTCCCCATACCCCATTCATAATGGCAAACAGCATATAGCCACTGATTAAAGGTAATAAGACTGCTTTCAGCAAAAGCTCTACTCCATAGATCACCATACAGGCCAGTTGATAGTAAACTACTCCCGTAGATGCCCCCGCTGCAATCCCTACAGTCATAAAATAGGCCGGGAAGAAAATTCGCATAAATTCCTCGATATTATTCAGCGTCTCCTCTCCTGTTTTCAACACACGCTGAAACATACCGGTAAATAATATAATTAAGATTAAATAATTAATATAGAAGGCAATCTCTGCCATTTGCCTGCTCTGAAAAGCATCCTTGAAGGCAGCAAATATGGCAGATAATAATATAACGATCGTTACCGTAATAAAAATATTTTTCCAGCCTCCCCATTCCAAAAGCAGATTATTTCTTACCTGCTCCCAAATTTGCCGGGCAGCTTCCATCCCTCTGCCTTGAATAATCATTTTCATCAGTTGATAAAGAGAAATGTCCCATTGCGGGTAAAAAGCCTGCAGCTTCTGCTCCAATTCTCCCCATTGCAGCCTGCTGTAAATTTCTTCAAGCTCCATCCTTCCCCCATACTCTAAATTTCATATTTCCATAAGGTTTCTATCATGGTTATCAATACCGGCATCCCGGAAACCAAAATCAGCATTTTTCCCATTAGCTCTACCTGAGCTGCTATGGACTGATATCCCGCATCCTTGCATATACCTGAGGTAAATTCACACAGATAGGTAATTCCAATTAGCTTAAACAGAATTTTATAATAGTATTGGTTTTCCTGATAAAAAAACTGAAGGTTCTCTAATTCTGCTTTAATTTTTGCCATAAGGCTGATTCCCTGTCCTAAAAATAAAAAGGAAAGGGCAATAATAAAAAACATACCGAACTCCGACTTATAGCTCTTTAAAATAACAGCCGTAATAATCCCTAAGATTGCAATTACAGCAATTTGAATCATATTCATTGTTTCCCCTTGTTTTCGCTGCCGGGCAGCTCCATCATTTACTTACAGTTGGAAAAGGCTCTGTATGGACTGAAACAACGCATAAATATAGGGAAGCATCCAGGATAATACCAAGATTAATCCTGCCAGGGAAATTAAAAAGGCATGCTCCTCTCTCCCGCTGTATTTTAAAACCTGTCCAAGAATGGTGACCAGAATTCCAACTGCTGCAATTTTAAATATTAATCCAACTTCCATCAGCGGCTCCTTTTCATAAGAGAATCAGTACGAAAAGAATCCCCATGCAGGAGCTTAGCAGTAAGACAACTCTTTTCTTTTTCTCCAGTTCTTCTCTTACTTTATCTGCCAATAGAGTAAATTCCTCTATCTGACATTCCATCATATTTTTCTGCAGGGCTTCTTCCTCATAGCCTACAAAAGAAGAAAATCCCAGAACCTTCTGTTTTTCAGCCTCCAATAAAGCTGAAGCCTTAAGCTGCTCCTTCCATCTTCCCCTCCAGATTTCCTGAAAGCTTCTGCCCCCTTCTTCCATTTCTTCGGCTATTTTTTCCAGGAGTTCTCCTTCCTTTTCCTTTATTTTTTCTCCTGAATCCCTGCAAGCATAAGGTAACGGCTGTTTTTTAAAGGTTATCTCACTCTTTAATAATTTAAACAGATAGGCCAGTCTCTGAAGCTCTTCCACCCGTTTCTGTTCTTTCTCCAGATAAAGGAAGCCAAAACCGGTCATTCCTCCGATTACCAATATTCCCCCTAGTAAATTCAGCAACCTGTTCCTCTCCTTCTGCTGCTTTAACAGCTTTCAACAATGGCTCTACTCCTGATATAGATAACTACTAAACTCCCCTCTTTTTCTTTCCAAAACAACTATCCTTCCAAAAATCCTTTCCTCCCATAGGCAAAAAAACATTCTGCGCTTCTTTATCTCCTCTATATTGGTTCCATGGATAGTGGCTAAAATACTGCAGCCACATCCGGCCAGCTTCAGCAAAGCCTTGACTTCTTTTGTACTGCCAAGTTCATCTACCGCAATTACCTGAGGGCCCATAGAACGCAGCAGACGAATCATTCCTTCCGCCTTGGGGCAGCCATCCAGTACATCGGTACGAAGCCCGATATCTAACTGAGGAATTCCCTGAAAGCAGCCTGCAATTTCCCCTCTTTCGTCTACAAGTCCCACTATTTTTCCTTTGGCATATGGATTTCCATCAGATATCCTACGCACCAGATCCCGCAGCAGAGTTGTTTTCCCTGCTCCCGGCGGTGAAATGATTAATGTACTTTGCAGTCTGTCTCCCTCATATAAATAGGGAAGAATTGCTTCTGCCGCCTGTTTACACTGATGGGCAATTCTGATATTCAAGCTAGAAATATTTTTTATGGTTCGGATTTTTTCGTTTTCTCCTAAAACTATTTCTCCGCATATTCCTATACGATGTCCCCCTTTTATTGTCAGATAACCACTTTTCAGCTCTTTTTGAAAAGCATAACGGGAATCCTTGCACCAATAATCTACCAGTTCCTGTATTTCTCCATAGGTAACGATCTTTGCCCTATGTTTCTCCCTGATCCATTTTCCCTCTGCGTCGGCATACCATTCACCATTTTTTTCCCGTATGATCAAAGGCTTGTCTGCTCTGATACGAATTTCTTCAAGCACTTCCGGCTTCTCGGTCAGCCTTCCCCAAAAATCCCTTCCACTCAAAGGAAAGTTTTTAATCAGTTGACTTTTTTCTTCCATTGTTTGTCCTCCCTATCTAAATATATGAAAAGCCTCCCCGGATATGCCAAACATTTTCTGTACCTGATTTAATACAATCTTTCTTTCCTCTGCTGCTTTACATAAGATAAAAAGAATGTTAATATAATATCAAAGTAAAACAGTAATTATTACTGTTTTGTTTGTAAAAAAATACAATTTCTTTAGGAGGATTTTTTATGACCACAAATACTCAGCAAATTGACAACTTAATATCCTTATTGGATGGCTATGCAGCCAAAGGTGGTCACCATTTAAATGTAAATGTATTAAACCGCGATACCCTTTTAGA
>JBJELR010000348.1:0-6065 GCA_051879255.1 Lachnospiraceae bacterium
AAAGGGTCTTGATTCTCAATATGGAAAGTTAATTCATGTATTAAAGCATAAATATGATAAAGCATTAAAGAAAGGATATCAAAAACCGGAAAGCTATGCGGTTCAAAATTGGGTAGTGAGCATACAGGGAAGTCTGATTTTTGCTGCCAGTGACAGTTTTATTCGAAATTATGATGATATTATGGCAGGTACCTATCCCTATGATTTATTTTATAATACGGAAGTAGCTCAGCTTATGGAGGATCTGGGAGATATTGCCTATCAGTATTCCTTTACCAGTAAGCCTATTTATAAGCTGGAAATTGCAGCCCAGACTATTTTTGATTTTTTGTTAAATAAATTTGTTGATGCTATCATTTATTATGATACCCAGATGCCTCTGACTGCAGTACAGAAAAAATTAATCGCCCTGATTTCCAAGGATTATAAACGAATCTATGAGAAAGAAGCAGAGAGAAAAACAGAAAAAGAAAAATTATATTTAAGGCTTCTTTTGGTCACCGATTATATCTGCGGGATGACCGACAGTTTTGCTAAAGATTTGTATCAGGAACTAAATGGAATCAGTTAAAAGGATATTGATTTTTCCATTTATTGTGCTAAAATCGTTGTTGCATAAAACAAAAACAGAAAGAGAAGAAGACCGATAGATGCTGTTTAACTCCTATTTATTTATTTTTATTTTTCTTCCCATTTCTTTACTCCTGTGGTTTTTCTTAAATAATATGGGAAAATATAAGGCTGCCCAGGCTTTTTTGGTGGCTATGTCCATATGGTTTTATGCTTATTTTAATTATTCCTATATTTGGATTATTCTGGGAAGCTGCATCTTTAATTTCGGATGCAGTCTATTGATGGAAAAAACCAAGAAAAAAAAGAAATGGGTAGGAGTACTGGGTATTATTGGCAATTTGTCAATCCTATTCTATTACAAATATTTTGATTTCTTTATTGAAAATATAAATTTTCTCTTTAAAAAGGATTTTCCCCTTTTCCATATCCTATTGCCTTTAGGAATAAGCTTTTTTACCTTTCAGCAGTTATCCTATATCGTTGATCGAATGAAAGGAGAGGCACCCCATTATGGATTAATAGATTACTTGTCCTTTGTTACCTTTTTCCCTCAGTTAATTGCAGGACCTATTGTTCTGCATACTGAGCTTATTTATCAGCTTCAGGATAAAGCAAAAAGAAAATTTAATGCAGATAATTTTACTGATGGTTGTGTACAGGCTATTCTGGGGCTTGGAAAAAAAGTACTGCTTGCAGATACTCTGGGGCTTGTGGTTAATGGAGCCTATGCCAATCGTTATTATTTTACTACCTGGTCTGCCATTATTTTTATTTTATCCTTTGCTTTTGAGCTTTATTTTGATTTCAGTGGATATTGTGATATTGCCATGGGTGTAGGAAGAATGTTTAATTTTACCATACCGGCAAACTTTGATTCACCCTATCGTTCCCATTCCATGAAGGAATTCTGGAATAGATGGCACAAAACCCTGTCCCGTTTTTTTATTACCTATGTGTATATTCCTTTGGGTGGGGGAAGAAAGGGAAGAAAAAGAAAAATGCTGAATACCATGATTGTTTTTCTTCTCAGTGGATTATGGCATGGGGCAAGCTGGAATTATGTGGTGTGGGGATTATTAAATGGAATAGGTGTTATAGTAAGCAGCAGAAAAAAAGAAGTATCCAGGCATAAATTTTTAAGCTGGCTGGGAACCTTCTCCTATTTTCTATTTACGTTAATTATTTTTCGAAGTGAAAGTATGGAGGATGTAGGGATTATCCTACGTGGACTTTTTAATCCTGTGGGAGTAAAATTTATTTATGATATGGCTCAGTTTATGAACATACCGGAGCTGTATATTTTTCAAAAGGCCTTTGATTTGTTTAGGCCTGAATATCAGGGATACGTTTATCTTGCGGCTTTTATTCTTTTACTGATTATTTGTATCTTGCTGCTTAGAGGAAAGAATCCTGAACAGATTGTTAAAGAAGGAAGATATACCACTAAAACAGCCATTGCACTGGCAATCATTTTTATCTGGTCGGTAATTTCTCTGTCGGGAGTAAGCACCTTCCTGTATTTTAATTTCTGATTCCCTTAAAACCCGGATTACAGCTTTGGTTTAAAGAAAATAATAGGAATAACCCATGAAAAAGAAGTTTTTAAAAAAGCTGGTCATAGAAATAGTAATCGGGATCATCATGACTGCTTGTGTGGTAATTTTTTTTGATCCCTTTTTTCACTATCATAAGCCTATACGGCCTTTGAAAGCCGTTCTTACTCAGGCAGAATACCAGGTAATCGGAACCCTTAGAACCTTTGATTATGATGCACTGATTGCAGGCTCCTCCATGGCTGAAAATTATAATAATAATGATTTTAATGAAGCCTTTGGCTGCACCACAATTAAAGCAGTAAAACCGGCTGCCAATACAGTAGATTTATTATATTTTCTTGAAGAAGCCTTTAAGGAAAAAGAAATAAAAAAAATATTCTATAATCTGGATATTTCCGCTTTGACTTCTTCCAGAAGGGAGACTTTTGTGGAAAATGGAATGCCTCTTTATTTGTATAACAAGAATCCTTTGGATGATATAAAATATTTGTTTAACAAAGATATTTTATTTAAAGAAATTCCTTATATGGTTGCCACATCTGTGTTGACCGATTATGATGAAGGAGATTCCTACAATTGGGCTCAATATAAGGATTTTTCCATTATGTATTATGAGCCTACTTTAGATAGACTTCCCATGCAGACAGAAGAAGATTATCGGGAAGATGTGGATAGGAATATCAGCTTACTGGCAAATATGGTAAAAAAGCATCCGGAAACAGAATTTATTTTTATTGTTCCTCCCTATTCCAGCTTATGGTGGTATGAGGCAGATATGAAAGGAGAACTGGAAGCAGACTTTTATGCCCTTAAAGAAGCATTTTCAAAACTGCTTTCCTTAGAGAATGTAGAAATTCACTATTTTCAGCATTTAGAAGAAATTGTATCCAATCTGGATTTATATATGGACTTGCTCCATTTTCATCCGAATGTTAACCAGTATATTTTAAATGCTCTCCAAACCGGGAAACATCAGGTAACAGAGGAAAATCAAAAGATGATTTTGGAAGAAATGCGCCAGCTTTCTGAAAAATGTATTTATGTTTATGCGAAAGAATATTTTGAAGCTTTAGAGAATTCATAACCGATTCAAAAGAGGGAGAAAAAACAGAATGGACGTTAAAAGAGAAAAGCAAAGAAGAAAAAACAAACAAATCAGAATTTTTATTTACTGTATAGTCATATTGATTACTCTAACTTCCATTGGAACTTCTGTTTTTTTATTATCTTCCTATCAGAAAGAAAAAAGTAAAACGATAGAGGCATTGGCACAGCTTGAAGAAATAAAAGAAGCAGATAAACAAAAGGAAACAAGTCTATTTACGCAGGACCAGGTTGAAGAAGAAGTAAATAAAGGGAAACAGGAAATTCTGGATACCATGCAGGCTATGATGGAAAATGGGGATGGACCCTTATCCCTGCTTCAGTATTTTTATCCTGATCATGTGGTGCTTTCAGGCAATGGAAGATATTACTTCTTTCCTATTCTGGATTCTTTGGAAAAGAATAATTTTATTTTAGAAAATTTCACTTATCCGGTAAAAAATGAGGAAAGTGGAGAATGGGAGGGGGAGGCTTCCTACAAAAAGGAAGATGGTACTTACGCACGAAGGGGAATAGATGTATCCACCTTTCAGGGAGAAATAGACTGGGAAAAGGTAAAAAATGATGGAATTGAATATGCCATAATCCGTTTAGGCTTCCGGGGCTATGAAAGCGGGAAAATTGTATTGGATTCCAGATATGAGGAAAACATAGAGGGGTGTCTGGCAGCAGGTCTGGATACCGGTGTCTATTTTTTTACGGAGGCACTTACCCAAGAAGAGGCCATTGAAGAAGCAGATTTTGTAATTGAAAATTTAAGAGGTTATAAAATCAATATGCCTGTAGTGCTTGATGTAGAAGAATCGGCAGCACCGGATAAAACCAGAACGAAGGATTTAACGGCCGAGCAGCGAACTGAAAATGTTATTGCTTTCTGTAATCGAATCATGGATGCAGGATATGAAGTTATGATTTATGGAAACTTAAAGAGCTTTATGCTGATGATGGATATAGAAAGTCTGGAAGGCTATGATAAATGGTTTGCCTATTATCGATACCCTTTCCATTTTCCCTATAAGGTGAAAATGTGGCAGTATACCTCTTGGGAAAAGGTAGATGGAATCAAGGGCGGAACCGACGTTAATCTGATGTTTTATTAGGGTTTCAAAATGGAGGAAAAAATGAGAACCATAGAGGTAGGAGAAGTTACTGCAGCAATAAGGGAAATGTGCATTGAGGCCAATCATTATCTTACAAAGGATATGGAGCAGGCTTTGCAGACAGCTTGTAAGAAGGAGGCTTCTCCTATTGGAAAGCAGGTATTGAATCAACTTCAGGAAAATTTAATGATTGCAGATAAAGAGCAGATTCCTATTTGTCAGGATACAGGAATGGCAGTGGTCTTTATCAAAATCGGGCAGCAGGTGCAGTTTACGGGAGGTGACCTGGAAGAAGCCATTCATGAGGGAGTAAGACAGGGATATATAGCAGGATTTTTAAGAAAATCGGTAGTAGCTGATCCCTTAATTCGGGAAAATACAAAGGATAATACTCCGGCTGTTATTCATTATTCAATAGTACCCGGAAATCAGGTGGAAATTATTTTGGCTCCTAAGGGCTTTGGCAGCGAAAACATGAGCCGGATATTCATGCTGAAACCAGCGGAAGGAATAGAAGGGGTCAAAGAAGCCGTTTTGACTGCTGTCAAAGAGGCAGGACCTAATGCCTGTCCTCCCATGGTTGTAGGTGTGGGAATTGGCGGTACTTTTGAAAAATGTGCATTAATGGCAAAGGAGGCACTGATTCGCTCTGTAAATGAACGTTCTTCGATTCCCTATATAAAAGAATTGGAAGAAGAACTTTTGGAAAAAATCAACAGAAGTGGAATAGGACCTGCCGGTCTGGGAGGAACCACCACTGCGCTGGCTGTAAATATTAATACCTATGCTACCCATATTGCAGGTCTGCCGGTGGCTGTCAATATCTGTTGTCATGTAAACCGCCATTCGATACGAAGATTATAGATTTATCTTACCTTCTGCTGTTTGGAGTAAATAGCAAAGGTATAGTTAAAGAAGGGAAAAAAGTTATGGAGAAATATGTTCAGCTACCGATTAGTGACCAGGATGCCGAAGGATTAAAGGCGGGGGACTACGTTTATCTTACGGGAACGCTTTATACCGCCAGAGATGCAGCTCACAAACGAATGCAGGAGGCTTTGGACAGGGGAGAGTCACTTCCTTTTCCTTTAGCTCATCATCTTTTATATTATATGGGGCCTTCTCCTGCCAGAGAAGGAAGACCCATTGGCTCTGCAGGGCCTACTACCTCCAGCCGTATGGACAAATATACCCCAAAGCTTTTGGATTTAGGGTTAAAGGGGATGATTGGGAAAGGAAAGCGGTCTCAGTCAGTAAAAGAAGCATTGGTTAGAAATAAAGGAGTTTATTTTGCAGCAGTAGGAGGAGCAGGGGCACTTCTCTCTAAAGCAATTCTTTCTTCGGAAGTGATTGCTTATGAAGATTTAGGTACAGAGGCTGTTCGAAAATTAAAGATAAAGGATTTTCCTGTCATCGTGGTTATGGACAGTGAGGGAAATGATTTATACGAAACCGCAATAAAGGAATTTGCCAGGGAAGGTTAGCAGGTTTTAAAATGGGGGAAGGAAATGAAAAGAATTGCGATGATGGTAGGAAGACTGGGATTGAAGTCGGTATACTTTTTTTTAGTACTTTGGTTTTACAGTCTGAAAAAAAATAAGGATTATGACAGGAATTTTGCCTGGGTAAAAAAAATTACGGTTGCAGCCAACAGGGCAGGAAAGGTTACCATAGAGGCTCATGGAATGGAAAAGCTTCCAAAAGAAAACGACTATATATTGTTTCCCAATCA
>JBJELR010000349.1:0-6038 GCA_051879255.1 Lachnospiraceae bacterium
GATTATTGCTCTGGGTTATACGATGGTGTATGGTATTGCCAAAATGTTAAACTTTGCCCATGGGGATGTGATTATGGTAGGCAGTTATATGGTGTTCTTATCCATGGGATCCATGGGTCTTCCACCGGTATTATCAGTATTGCTGGCAGTGGCAGTCTGTACCCTTTTGGGGATAACCATTGAAAAAATTGCTTATAAGCCCCTGCGAAAGGCCTCACCTCTGGCTGTTTTGATTACGGCCATTGGTGTCAGCTATTTCCTGCAGAATGCAGCCTTGCTTCTGTTTGGGGCAAATACGAAAATGTTTACCTCAGTCATCGCACTTCCTGCGATTACCTTAGCGGATGGGGGGATTAATATCACCGGAGAAACTCAGGTGACCATTGTTGTCTGTATCATCATCATGATTGCCTTAAGCCTGTTTATTAAGAAAACGAAGGCAGGCCAGGCTATGCTGGCTGTTTCTGAGGATAAAGGGGCGGCAGAATTGATGGGAGTAAATGTAAACGGAACGATTTCCCTTACCTTTGCCATTGGTTCGGCACTGGCGGCCATTGCAGGAGTATTGCTTTGCTCTGCTTATCCTACACTCAATCCCTATACCGGATCCATGCCGGGAATCAAGGCCTTTACGGCAGCAGTATTTGGTGGTATTGGCTCCATTCCGGGTGCCTTTGTGGGAGGAATTCTTTTGGGAATTATTGAGAACCTGAGTAAGGCATATATTTCCTCTCAGTTGTCGGATGCTATCGTATTTTCAGTACTGATTATTGTTTTGCTGGTGAAGCCCACCGGGATTTTAGGAAAGAAGATGAACGAAAAGGTTTAGTATAGAGGTAACCCTTTCAGGGGTATGTACCAAGAAAGGTAGAAGGAAATGATGAAGAAAGAAAAGATAGCAAAATCCACAAAAAGCACATGGATTACCTTAGGAATAGTAGTGGTGGCCTATGTGATTATGCAGATATTGGGGCAGGCAGGTATGTTAACCAGCCTGGTCAAGGGCCTGCTTGTACCCTTATGCACTTATGCAATTATGGCAGTTTCACTTAATTTGACCGTAGGAATTTTGGGCGAATTAAGTCTGGGACACGCAGGGTTTATGTGTGTTGGTGCTTTCTCCAGTGCCTTCTTTTCTCTGTGTATGAAGGAAAGTATGGCCACAGGCCCTCGGTTTTTTATTGCTCTGCTGATTGGAATCACTACAGCAGCTCTTAGCGGATTGCTGATTGGGATTCCGGTACTGCGTTTGAGAGGAGATTATCTGGCCATTGTAACACTGGCCTTCGGGGAGATTATTAAGAACCTGGTGAATGTACTCTATGTGGGAAAGGATCAGGAAGGCTTCCATTTTTCCATGAAGGATTCCCTTGCCTTAGGCTTAGGGGAAGATGGAAAGGTACTGATTAATGGTGCCCAGGGTATTACGGGGACACCGAAGGATTCTAACTTTACCATTGCGGTAGTACTTTTATTCATCACACTTATTGTTGTGCTGAATTTAATCCATTCCCGTTCCGGTCGTGCCATCATGGCTATCCGGGATAATCGTATTGCAGCAGAGTCTGTGGGAATTAATATTACCCGTTATAAGCTGCTGGCTTTTTCCATTTCAGCAGGTCTGGCGGGTATGGCTGGAGTGCTGTATGCCCACAATTTATCCACCCTGGCAGCACAGCCCAAGAATTTTGGGTATAATATGTCGATTATGATTCTGGTGTATGTGGTGCTGGGAGGAATCGGGAACATTCGCGGCTCCATGATTGCGGCGGTGATTCTAACTCTGCTCCCTGAGCTTCTTAGGGAACTACAGGACTACCGAATGCTGATTTATTCCATTGTGCTCATTGTCATGATGCTCTTTAACTGGAGCCCCAAGGCAAAGGAATGGAGAGAAAGGTATTCTCCCAAACGGCTTTTTGGTAAAATAACAGCAAAGGAGGAAGCATAGATGGCATTATTAGAGGTAAAGAATTTAGGCATCTCCTTTGGCGGCCTTCGGGCAGTAGACGGCTTCGAGATCAGTATTGAGAAAGGGCAGCTATACGGTCTGATTGGCCCTAATGGAGCAGGAAAAACGACGGTATTTAATCTGCTTACCGGTGTATACAAGCCTACAGACGGAAAAATCAGTCTGGATGGGAAAAATATTACGGGACAGGGAACCATTGAAATTAATCAGGCGGGGATTGCCAGAACCTTTCAGAATATCCGTCTTTTCAAGGAACTTACCGTACTGGATAATGTGAAGGTAGGCCTTCATAACAGCTATACCTATTCCACCGCAGAGGGAATATTCCGCTTACCCAGATTTTTTAAGGTAGAAAAGCAGATGAAGGAAAAGGCTCTGGAACTGTTGAAGGTATTCAATCTGGATCAGGAGGCAGATTATCTGGCATCCAATCTGCCCTATGGAAAGCAAAGAAAGCTGGAGATTGCCAGAGCTTTGGCAACCGGTCCCAAGTTATTACTTTTGGACGAACCGGCAGCAGGAATGAATCCAAATGAAACTAAGGAGCTGATGGATACCATTCGTTTTGTACGGGATAAATTTGAGATGACAATTCTTCTGATTGAGCATGATATGAAACTGGTTTCCGGTATCTGCGAGGAACTGACCGTACTGAATTTCGGTCAGGTGCTGGCGCAGGGGAAAACGCAGGAGGTTTTAAATAATCCTCAGGTAATTAAGGCTTATTTAGGTGAATAAGAAAGAAAAGAGGAAAATATGGCAATGCTTAGTGTGAAAAATCTGGAAGTTCATTATGGAATGATTAAAGCCATAAAGGATGTTTCCTTTGAAGTAAATCAGGGAGAGGTTATTGCCCTGATTGGAGCCAACGGTGCAGGAAAAACCACTATTTTGCATACCGTCAGCGGTTTGCTGCAGTCCAGCAGAGGACAGGTGATTTTTGAGGGAAGGGATATTACGAGGGTACCCGCGCATAAAATCGTTGGCTTGGGGATGGCACATGTGCCGGAGGGACGTCGTGTTTTTTCTCAGCTAACCGTATTGGAGAATCTTCGTCTGGGAGCCTATACCCGGAAGGACAAGGGAGAGATGGAAGAAACGCTGAGGATGATTTATACCCGTTTTCCCCGCCTGGAGGAACGTAAAAATCAGATTGCAGGTACTCTTTCCGGTGGTGAGCAGCAGATGCTGGCCATGGGCAGAGCACTGATGAGCCATCCTAAAATTATTTTAATGGATGAGCCATCTATGGGTCTTTCCCCCATTTTTGTGGAAGAAGTATTCAACATTATCCGGGATATTTCGGCCGGTGGTACGACTGTACTTTTAGTGGAGCAGAATGCTAAAAAGGCCCTTACCATTGCCAATAGAGCTTATGTATTGGAAACCGGAAATATTATCCTTGAGGGAGAAGCGGATAAGCTGCTGAATGATGAGTCTGTAAAAAAGGCTTATTTAGGGGAATAACGAATGGAGGAAAAAATGGGAAGATTGGTAATTACCATAGCAAGAAGTTATGGCAGTGGCGGAAGAACGATGGGAAAACTTCTGGCTCAGGAGTTAAACCTTCAATACTATGATCGTAAGCTGGTACGTTTGGCTTCTGACAAAAGTGGAGTGAATGAGGCGCTTTTCGGACAGGTGGATGAAAAGGTAAAATCCAATTCACTGTTTGCCAGAGCGAAAAAGGCAGCAACAGGAGCAGCCCTTTCACCTGGCAGTGAGGATTTTGTATCGGAGGAAAATCTCTTTCGTCTCCAGGCAGAGGTAATCAGAGAGCTGGCAGCCAATGAAGATTGTGTGATTGTGGGAAGATGTGCAGATTATGTATTGAAGGATAACCCCAACGTCATTCGCCTATATTGTTATGCTCCTTTGAAGGATTGCATGGAGAGGGAACGCCAGCTATCCGGTCTGGAGGATAGGGAAATTGTGAAAAAAATTGAGCGCATTGACAGGGAAAGGGCGGAATATTATAAACGCTATACGGGAAAGGACTGGAACGATGCCAGTAACTACGATCTCTGTCTGAACACCACCTCCATGAGCTATCCTGAGTTAATCAGCGTAGTAAAGTCCTATATCCGGGTGTTTCAGGAAAGCCGGGATCGTAAATAAGGAAAGAAGCAGGAATTTTTGGGGTAACAGAAGGGAGGAAAAGATGCTGGTAAAAAAATATACAGATATGCTAAAGGAAAAGTCTGTAATCCGAACACTTTCTGAATTTGCTCTGAAACGGGGGCGGGAAATTGGCTATGAGAACGTATTTGACTATAGTTTGGGAAATCCTTCTGTACCGGTTCCCGAGGAATTTACCGAAACCTGCATAGCACTGTTGAGTAAGGAAGAACCGGGAAAGCTTCATGGCTATAGCCAAAGCCTGGGTATTCCTGAGGTTCGCAGGAAGGTTGCTCATTCATTGAACAGACGATTTGGAATGAATTACACTGAGAATCATATTTTTATGACCAGTGGCGCGGCCGGTGCCCTTGCCCATGGCTTTAGGCTAATTGCTGAAGAAGGGGATGAAATATTGACCTTTGCCCCTTTTTTTCCAGAATATCAGCCTTATGTCAAGCTTACCGGGGCTGTACTCAAGGTAGTTCCTGCGCAAATATCCGACTTTCAGATTAACCTGGCAGCCCTTGAGGAACTGATAGGGAAAAAGACGAAAGCTGTACTGATCAATACGCCAAACAATCCCAGTGGAATCGTGTATTCAGAAAATACATTAAACAATCTGGCAGAGATTCTGAATAGAAAAAGCCGGGAGCTGGGACACCGGATTTACCTGATTTCGGATGAGCCTTATCGGGAGATTGTATTTACCGGAGTGGAGGCTCCCTATGTCTCCCATTTTTATGATTATACTATATCCTGCTATTCCTTTTCAAAATCCCTCTCCCTGCCGGGAGAGCGAATAGGTTATGTGGCAGTAAATCCCGCTTGTCCTGAGAGCGAAGTGATGATTCAGATGTGCGGGCAGATTTCCCGGGGGATTGGGCATAATTGTCCTGCCTCGCTGATTCAACTGGCGGTGGCAGAGCACCTGGACAAAACAGCAGAGTTATCCATATATGAAACCAATGGAATGCTGTTGTATGAAGAATTGACCAGACTGGGCTTTACCTGTGTGAAGCCTGGGGGAACCTTCTATATTTTCCCCAGGGCCCTGGAAGAAGATGCAAAAATTTTTTGCCAGAAGGCCTTAAAGTATGATCTGGTCCTGGTGCCGGGAGATTCCTTTGGCTGCCCCGGTTATTTTCGGATGGCTTATTGCATCGATACCGAGAAAGTGGAAAGAAGCCTGGAGGCCATAAGAAAATTTGCGAAAGAAGAATATGGGATGTAGAAAGGGATAAGAAAAATCTCCTCAAGAGAGAAAGGAAGGCAAGGAGGGAAGTAAGATGTATCAGGCAGGCCTTATTTTAGAGGGCGGAGGAATGAAGGGAGTTTATACCTCCGGTGTGTTGGACTTTTTTCTGGAAAAAAAGCTGGAGTTTTCTCGCTGCTATGGAGTATCGGCAGGAGCCTGTAATCTATGCTCTTTTTTATCAAAGCAAAAAAAGCGGGGCTATAGAAGCCTGACAGAATATATGGATAACAAGCGCTATTGCGGAGTTTACAGTCTGCTTACGGACGGAAATATTTTTAACAGTAAGTTTGCTTATGATTTGGTGCCAAACTTTCTTCTGCCCTTTGATTATGATACCTATAAAACCTATCAGGGGAAGGCCTATGCGGTGGCTACCAATATAGAAACCGGAGAAGCCGAATATCTGCCTATGGGAGATATTGAATACGCCATGAAAGCAGTTCAGGCATCGGCGTCGCTGCCCCTGGTTTCGCAAAATATCGAATATAAGGGCAAGCTTTACCTGGATGGTGGGATTGCAGACTCCATTCCTATCCGGCGGTCCATTTTGGATGGAAATCGAAAGAATGTGGTAGTGCTGACCAAGGAGAAGGGATATCGAAGAAAGCCTTCCAGCCATCTTGCTTTGGTAAAAATCATGTATCATAAGTATCCCAAGGTTTATGAACTCATGAAGGAGCGCCATCTTGC
>JBJELR010000350.1:0-6028 GCA_051879255.1 Lachnospiraceae bacterium
CTGACCTACCAGTTGGGAAGCTCTCTGCAAAGTCATGGCACTGTTCAAGTTCTGCATTTCTTCCAAGGAGGAGAAGGTTGCCAACTGCGAGATATACTCTGTATTGGAGGTGGGCTCTAAAGGATCCTGGTACTTCATCTGGGCCACCAAAAGCTGTAAAAAGGCATCCTTATCCAGTGTATTGGAAGCTTTTTTTTCATTTTCTTTGCTGGTAGTGACCGATTGAATCAGCTTACCGTCCTTTACCTGTGCTATTGCGCTCATTTGTATCTCCTTTCTGTCCTTACAGACGTTTATGCTGTGTAATCTACGGTGTTTCCGTTTCGAAGCATCATATCTGCCACGATTCTGTCTTCCTCAGACAGGTTCTCAGGAAGTAATTCTTCTTCAGCTCCGTCGGGGTTAATCAGGCTGATTTTCCGTCCGTTTTTCCTGGGCTTCTCCTGAAAGCTGTTCTGTCCCTTTTCCTGTTGGTCCAGGCTTCGTTCAAAGCCGCGAGCTTCTACATTTACCTCTACCGCTTCCACCTTCAGTCCTTGCTGCTCAAAGTTTTCCTTTAGCTGAACCATCTGTCCTTCCAAGGCTGCCTTAACCGCTTCATTCTGGGTAATAAAGGTGGCCGTAAGCACTCCTGCCTTGCTGGCAATCTGTACCTTCAGGCTGCCCAGGCTTGCCGGGTTAAGCTGCAGCTCCATCTGGGTGGTATCTGCTTTGATGGAAACTTTAATCTGCTCAGTAATCTGGTTGATGATATCCTGACCGCTCACCCTGTAGCTTACCTCGCCCTTTCCTGCTTCTTCTACTGCCTTACTTAGTTGATTCAACAGGTTTATGGTAAAGTTTTCTCCGGTTTCCTGCCGTCCACTTTCCTGTCTGCCGCTTTCCGCCTTATTCTGGCTTCTCTCAGGCTGGCTTTCTGCCGTCTTTGTTGCCGTTTCCGGCATCTGCAGTTGTTGACGGTTATCCGAATCTGTCTGCCTAACGGGAACAGGCTCAGCTTCCACCTCTACCTCAGGCTCCATGGCTTTCATGGGCTTAGCAGTTTCTGAGGGTACTTCTTCAGGTCTGTCTGCCAGATAAGGCTTTGGTGCTTCTTCAGGTTTCTGCTCCCCTAAAAGCGGCAGCATTTCTGTCAGTTCTTCCCTGGGCAGTCCCACTTCTTCTGCTAGCTGATTCATTAAGTCTTCGGCAGTAGCCATCAGGTTTTTAAGATTAGTGAAAAGCTGCTCATCGGTTACCAGAGTCAGGGCATCCGCTTCCGGGTTTAGCTGCAGAACCAGTTGGGTCAGCTTCTCTCCATCAAACAAGTCCAAAGGGGTAAGTCCCAGGTCTTCCATGGCCTGCTCAACTTCTTCAACCGTAAGCTGAAGGATTTCTGCCACCTGCTGAACCATCTGTACACCCACTTCTTCCGCCGCCTTTAACAGTTGTTCTTCTTCCACCGTTGCCTTGTTTTCCTTCGGTTTCTCCTGAAGCTGTTCAGGGGCATTCTTCTTCTGAATGTTAGCATGGCTCTGAGGGCTGTCTTCTTCCACCCTGGTCTCCTTGGCAGAATCAGAAACTACAGCCGTATTATCATTGGTTTTCTGAAATACCTGGGAGAAACTGTCTTGTCCGGTGCTTCCGGTACTTCCGGCAGTTTTAGCATTGTCGCTTCCTATACTCCCTACACTTGGCAGATGTGAGAAGGTAAGCCCTGCTATTGATGTACTGCTCATCTTTTTTCCTCCTTTCTTCTGTATTTTCATTTCCCCTATGGGGATGAGTCCATACCGGAGCGATAACCGCTACAAGTACAAATGGACTCACTTTATCTATCGACAAAAAAATGAATCAAATTAAGAATCCGGCTCCATGATTTTCGTCAATTTAGCCGCCAATGCAGGATCCATAACCCCCAGAATACTTCCTCTGGCTTCAGGGTCCATTTCCTTGAGGATTCGTGCTGCCAAATCCAGGTTATTGGTCATTTCCTCAAAAATTCCGGCTGCCTGTTTAGGTTTCATCGCCGAATAAGCCTGGGCGTAATCCTGAACTTCCTTGCTTTCTTCTAATTGCCCTACTACCTGCTTGTACAAAAACTCTGCCGTAGCCGGGTCCATGCTTTCATAATACTTCTGATAATTTTCAGCACCGGGCCCGTTGTCGGCATAGATAACCTCCTCATAAAATTGGGTCTTTATCCGTTCAAACTCTACCTGGCTTTCTTCAAAGGTACGGAGGCGAACCACCTCATCCTGAAGCCTCTTATTCTCCTCCTCCAGAGTAACCGTTTTTAAATCTGCCTGCTCAAGCTGCAGTTCCAATACCTTGATTTGCTCAACAGCCTCTTTCAGACTGTTATAGCCGGAATAGGCCTGTTCTTCCTGCGTTCCGCCTTCATCCACCGTTTTCGTACCGGGCAAAATCCTGTTGACCACAGGAACATCCTTCAGCACAGGGGTAAGTACGTTGGAGCCAAAGCCACCTACATCCAGCTTGATTAGCACACCAAGAATAGCCAGCCACACACAGACGATGGCTGCTGTGGTCAAAAATATAGGCAGACCGCCTCCTTCCTGCTCCAAATCCGCCTCCTGATAGGCCAGCTCCTTGGCCCGCTGCTTGGCTTCTTTTTTCTGTGCCTTCTGCTCCGCCTTAAGCTTCTTCTTTTCTTCTTTAATTCGCTTTTTTTCTGTTTCCTGATCTAAAATAATTTCTTCTTCCATATTAATCATCCATTCTGAAGCATTTAAGCCTTGTCTTTGGAATTTAGCTTTTGCCTTTTTCCGTAGGTGAAGCTGACCAACTCATCTATTTCCTTGCTTTCCTTAGCGTTTTCTTCCTGCATAAAATCATCAAAGGCTTTTTCCTTCAATTTTTCCTGGGCCTTTCTCTCCTGCCGTAATGTGGCCAGGGCCTCTGCTTTTTCCTCTACTGTCTTTTGCGCTTTTTGAATAACCCTATCCTGCGCCCGGATATATTCCTCCATGCGAAGAATTGCTTCTTTATTTTCCTTTATCCGAAGCACATCCAATTTTCGGGAAAGCAGCACCTTCGCTTCCTGTCTGTACTTAGCCTGCCTGGTCAGCAGCTTTTCCTTCTTTTCTTCTTCTTCCCGAAGGATACGGTTAGCCAGTGTAAATTCGTTTTTGGCCTGATCCTCCAGCTTGTATTTGATGTTCAGAATATTCTGCATACGGTAGATAAATTTAGCCATAGTTTCCTCCCGTTCTGCCAGTCTTCACTTTTCATCAATCTTCAAATAGCTGCTGCAGACGATTCAGTGTTTCTTCCAGGGAAATCTTCTCGTCTACATCCTGCAAAAGGAATTGATTTACTGCATCTATCTTCTCGATGGCATAATCGATATTTGCATTGCTGCCTTTTTTGTATGCACCGATATTAATCAAATCTTCTGCTTCGCTGTAGGTAGCCATTACATTTTTCAACTTACCCGCTGCCTGCTTATGCTTCTTGTCTGCAATCTGTCCCATACAACGGGAAATACTTTGCAGAATATCGATGGCCGGATAGTGATTTCTGTGCGCCAGCTTCCGGCTCAGCATAATGTGGCCATCCAATATACTTCTTGCCGTATCGGTAATGGGCTCATTAAAGTCATCCCCATCTACCAATACTGTATATAGCCCGGTTATGGAGCCGGATGATGAGTTGCCTGCCCTTTCCAACAGCTTTGGCATTTCCGAGTAAACACTGGGGGGATAGCCTCTGGAAACCGGTGGCTCGCCGCTGGCAAGACCGATTTCTCTCTGGGCCATGGAAAAACGGGTCAGAGAGTCCATCATCAAAAGCACATCCCTTCCCTGATCTCTAAAATACTCAGCGATAGCGGTGGCCGTCTTAGCTGCCTTGTTTCGCTCCAAGGCGGGACGGTCGGAGGTAGCAACAACCACTACGGAACGTCTCATTCCTTCTTCCCCCAGGTCACGCTCGATAAACTCTCTTACTTCTCTTCCTCGCTCTCCTACCAGAGCAATTACATTGATATCCGCCTTGGTGTTTCTGGCAAACATACCCATCAGGGTAGATTTACCTACGCCGGATCCGGCAAAGATTCCGATTCTCTGTCCCTTACCAACAGTAATCAATCCATCTACTGCTTTCACCCCCAGAGGGAGAACTTCGCTGATGATTATCCTGCTCATCGGGTCCGGTGGAAGGGCTTCAACGGTATAGGCCTGACCCTTGGTCATCCCACTGCCGTCTAGTGGCCTTCCCAGTCCATCCAGGCATTTCCCCAGAAGTTCATCTCCCGCCATTACCTTCAGCGGCTCACCTGTGTTTTCTACAATATTTCCGGCAGCGATACCGTCCGTAATCTCGTAAGGCATTAGCTGCGTTCTTCCATTCTTAAAGCCTACAACCTCGGCCATGATTGGGGCCACATCCTCTCCGCCCGGATAGATGTAACAGATGTCTCCCAGCTTAGCATCAGGCCCTGCGGACTCAAGAGTCAGTCCAACTACATTGACGATCTTACCCTTTTTCTTGATCAGGTTTTCATCCAATATTTTGTTATATTTTTCAAAGTCAATGGTCATTTCCATCGTCTTTACGCCTTTTCTTTATTTTTCATAGGACAAAAGTCGAAGTCTTTTTCCCAATTCTTCCAACTGACTTCCAATGCTGCAGTCATAAATACCGTTCGTGGTTTCAATCATGCACTGATTGGTACTAAGCGTAATATCTTCTACAATTTCCAGTGAGGCTGAAGTGGTGGCAAGACCTGCACAAAGCTCATCCTTAGCCTTGCTTACGGCTTCGTAATCGGCCTTACTGACATGCACGATGAAGTCTCTGCTTCCTTCAATATTGCGGATGCAATTACTGATGGCATGGAGCAGAATAGGTTTATACTCGGCTAAATCCACCTCAAAAATCTGCTGATAGATTCCTGTCAGGGTCTCGATAAAGGCCGGCTCAAGCTGACTGATTTGCTTTTGATAGTCTGCTTCTAACAGAGCCTCCTTTTGCTTCAAGTCTGCCTTTTTTCTTTCCAGTTCTTCTATAGCCTGTTTCTGTCCCTCCTGATAACCCTTCTTGCGCCATTCCTCCAGGGTATATTCCTTCATGGACTCTATTTCTTCCCGGGCCTGCCTTTTCATTTCTTCAATTTCTGCTTCTGCCTGAGCAATCAGTTCCTCCGGTGAAGGCCCTTCCTCTACCGGTTGGGAATCCATCCGGGCAGCTTCTTCACTACTGAAGATGCCTTCTCCTGCTTGGTCCCCTTCTTCAGTTAAGATAGTCTCTACGATATCCGCATTAAGTCCGCTGCGAAATCCTCCCGTCTCATTTCCTTCAGTCCGGGGATGTATCTGTTTCATTTTTTGAGCAACCAGTTCATTGGTGTCAATTACTCTAAGCTCCTCTTCCTTCAGCACCACCTGATTTGCCTTAATCAGATTCTTAGACAACAATCTCGTCTCCTCCACCTCTGGAAATTACAATTTCTCCTGCGTCTTCCAGCTTTCTGATGATGTTTACAATCTTCTGTTGCGCTTCCTCTACATCCTTCATTCGAACAGGACCCATGAATTCCATGTCTTCCTTGATCATTGCAGCAAGACGCTTGGACAGGTTGTTGAAAATTGTTGTCTGCACCTGCTCATTAGCACCCTTAAGGGCAACTGCAAGGTCATTATTATCCACATCACGAAGTACTCTCTGAATCGCCCTATCATCCAACAGAAGAACGTCTTCAAATACGAACATCTTCTTACGGATTTCATCCGCCAGTTCAGGTTCTTCAATCTCCAGAGTCTCCATAATATGCTTCTCGGTTCCTCGGTCAACTGCATTCAAAATTTCTACTACAGCGTCCACACCACCGATAATCGTATAATCCTGAGTTACTAAACTTGCCAGCTTAGACTCCAAAATCTTTTCCACTTCCTTAATAATATCGGGACTGGTTCTATCCATCATGGCCACTCTCTTCGCTACATCAGCCTGTCGCTCAGGAGGCAGGGCAGAAATAATCATAGACGCCTGGGTCGGTGACATATAGGATAGAATCAACGCAATA
>JBJELR010000351.1:0-6019 GCA_051879255.1 Lachnospiraceae bacterium
ATACCGTTTCATTGGGCATACCAATAATCCGTTTGATGTAATATTTTTCATCATACTGATAAGGAAAAACGATAATATCAAAGCGCCTTGGCTCCTGAAAGCGATAACTAATTTTATCCACAAGCAGATTATCCCCATCGCTTAAGGTGGTTTCCATTGAACTTCCGATAACCTCTGTCCTCTGTCCCACGTACCGGACAACCAGATAGGTGGCCATAAGTACCACCAGAAGATAAATACTCGTACTCAAAATTTCTTTTACTATTCTTTTCATTATTTCCTCCGTTCCTAAGTAGTTTATAACCATTTAACTTTATTTAACAAAAATCCAAAAAATTATATCGGTGGCTCCTCCAACGTCATTCTTCCTAATCTTCCGGTACGAAAATCATCCATAAGAATCGCTGCTGCTTTGGTAATATCCAACTCCTGTCCTTTTTTGTAGCAGCCTCGAATTCTGGCAATTTCCTCCAGGTTGTCCATGGGCTTTTCTTTCTTACAAAAGCCATATCGGCCTTCTATAGCCTCTGGATAGTCATCCTTAATGTATTCCAGAAAATCTACGGCCAGTTCTTCTTCAATCAATATTTCATCATTAATTGAGCCAATAAAGGCAAGCCGCATCCCTACCTGCTGATCTTCAAATTTAGGCCATAGGATGCCCGGTGTATCTAAAAGTTCCAATCCCTTACCCAGACGAATCCACTGCTTTCCCTTGGTCACTCCCGGCTTATTTCCTGTCTTCGTACAGGCTTTTTTTGCATAAGCATTAATGAAGGTAGACTTTCCCACATTGGGGATCCCCACCACCATCGCCCTGACAGGTCTGTTAAGAATGCCTTTTTTCCGATCTCTCTCCCGCTTTTTACTGCAGGCTTCTTCCACTGCCCTTTGGATAGCCTTCATTCCTGTCTGGCTTTTGGAGTTTACCTCTACCGCTGTGATTTGCTGCCTCCGAAAATACTCCAGCCATTGTTGATTACCTTTTGCATCTGCAAGATCGGATTTATTTAAAAGTACCATTCTTCCTTTTCCCTGACCCAACTGATCAATATCCGGATTACGGCTGCTCAAAGGAATTCTGGCATCCACAAGTTCGATTAAAAGATCAATCAGCTTAATATTCTCCTGCATCATACGCTTCGCCTTCATCATATGACCAGGATACCATTGATAATTCATACAAGCCTCCCTTCTTCTGCTCTATTCAATAAATCCCATATAGGAATTAGGACTGCTGAAATGAAACCATACCTTCCCTTCAATCGCATCCCTGCGAACCGGTCCTATATTTCCTGAACGACTATCCTCGCTGCTATTACAATTATCTCCCATAACGAAGTATTCATCAGCTTCCAGCAAAAGCTCATTCTCTACTATTCCGGGATCCATAATTTTATCATATCCATAATCCGTTATGGTATCATTAACGTATAGCTTCCCATCTTTAATTTGAACCCGGTCTCCTGGACCGGCAACTACTCGTTTGACATAATAGTGGCTGTTACGATTCCCATTAGGCTGAAAAACTACAACATCCCCCGGATTTGGGCTGAAAAACAGATAAGAAATCCGATTTACCAGAATTTGCTGCCCACTATACAGCGTATTCTCCATAGATACACCAATTACACTGGTTCTCATTCCTACGAAATATACCAGCCAAGAGGCCGTTGCCACCGCAACCACAACATGCATGATCCAACTGGCTATTTCCCGAACTACCTGTCCGCTAATATTTCTTCGTTTTCGATTAAAGTTCAGCCCGTTTCGTCTTCTCATCGGTAATCTCCATAACTGTCTATCGTTGTATTAAGTTCGAGGAAGCTATATCAGTATACCATGTCAGCTCCAAAAAAGAAACAGGCTGTCCCATTATCCATGAGACAGCCCTGAATACTGCTTGGTTCTATTAACGTAATTCTTTAACCTTAGCACTCTTACCTACACGCTCTCTTAAGTAGTTCAGTTTGGCTCTTCTTACCTTACCCTTTCTTACTACTTCAATCTTTTCCACGTTAGGAGAATGCAAAGGCCAGGTCTTCTCAACACCTACACCATTGGAAGTCTTTCTTACGGTGAAGGTTTCTCTGTTGCTTCCACCCTGTCTCTTTAATACTACACCTTCATAAACCTGAACTCTTTCCCGATTACCCTCTTTAATCTTACCATAAACCTTGATAGTATCACCTACGGAAAAGTCTGCAATGTTTTCTTTCAACTGTTCTGCTTCAATGCTTCTGATAATTTCGTTCATTTTTTTCTCCTTTTCTCAGGATGTTCTTAATGCACTTTGGCAACAGAGGACCATCGATTCATAATAACTTTCACAGTATAGCATATTCTTTTGTCGTATGCAAGCATATTTTCTATTTACCTGCCTTTTTTCTGTCATCATACGCCTCATACAAATCGGGCCGTCTTTCCTTCGTTCGCCTGAGGGCTTGCTCATGTCTCCAGCCTTCAATATTTTTATGATGACCGCTTAAGAGAACCCCCGGCACCCGTTTTCCCCTCCATTCCTCCGGACGGGTATACTGGGGATATTCCAGAAGCCCCTGATCAAAGGATTCCTGTTCAGAGGATTCCTGATTGCTCAGTACTCCTGGCACCATACGGGAAATGGCATCCACCAAAACCATGGCAGGCAGTTCTCCCCCGGTAAGGACATAATCACCAATGGAAACATAGTCGGTAACAATTTCTTCCAGAACCCGCTCATCGATTCCTTCATAATGCCCACAAAGCAGAATCAAATCCTGCTCCATAGCCATTTCCTTTGCCATTTCCTGATGAAACACCTGTCCTTGTGGGGTCAGATAGACCACTCTGGGCCGCTGTCTGGTTTTCATCTTATTCAAGACTGACAAATAGGCATCGTAAACCGGCTGAGCCTGCATCAGCATTCCGGCTCCGCCCCCATAAGGGTAATCATCCACCTTTTTATGCTTATCCAGAGTAAAATCCCTGATATTGATGGCTTCGATCGTCAAATGGCCTGCCTTACAGGCTCTGCCGATAATACTAGTATTTAGTCCCTGCAGCACCATATCAGGGAATAAGGTTAAAATGTGAAAATTCATGACTTCCTTTCTTTTGCTTTATCCTCCTGATTATCCCGCAGGCCATCCAGAACATGAACCCGCATTTTTCTGGCTGCAATGTCCACATCCAGAATGCACTCCCTGATGGCGGGAAGCAAAAGGGATGATCCATCTGTCATGGCAATTTCATAGACATCATTGGCACCGGTTTTAACTACCTCTTTCAGAGTTCCCAGAAATTCTTCCCTATCCTCATAAACCTCCATCCCCAGTAAATCAGTAATAAAATACTCTCCCTCGGCCAGAGGAACCGCATTTTCCCTGGTTACATAAAGAGCCCCGCCTTTATAAGCCTGAATATCATTAATGCTGTCGATTCCCTGAAATTTTAGGATGACAAACTGCTTGAAAAATTTAACCGATTCCACTAAAAGCAGCCGTTCTTCTTTTCCTGTATCTAAAATCAACTCCATTTTTTTCCTGAAGCGTCTTACATCATCCGTAGTGGGGAATATCTTTACCTCTCCTTTGATCCCATGGGTAGACGTAATGACTCCAACCTTCAGCCGTTCCTCCATCTGTCTTCTCCTCTACTGCTAAACATAAATTAAATAGAAGAAAAGGGACACCAAAGTATCCCTTTATCATCGATAATCTTTCAAAAATCAGATAATATCTACATCTACCTTTGCTTTCTCTCCTACAGAGGCAGCTTTTACCACAGTACGGATTGCTTTGGCAATACGTCCCTGTTTTCCGATCACCTTCCCCATATCGGAAGATGCCACGTGCAACTCCAGGGTAATATTTCTTCCATCACCCTTTTGGGTTACCACTACTTCGTCTGGATTATCCACAAGTGCTTTTGCGATAACTTCAACTAATTCCTTCATCATCCACCTCCAAAAGCGTCTTTTTCCTTTGAATGATTATTTTGAAATACCTGCCAGCTTAAAAATTTTGCTTACCGTTTCTGTAGGCTGTGCCCCATTTGCCAACCATTTCTTTGCTGCTTCCTCATCCACCTTGAAGGAAGATGGATCGGTATTCGGATCATAGGTACCGATTTCATCGATGCACTTACCGTCTCTTGCCACTCTGGAATCTGCTACTACGATTCTGTAAACCGGATGCTTCTTGTAACCCATTCTTCTTAATCTGATTTTAACTGCCATTTTTCATGACTCCTTTCTTATCAGGGAGGTTCTTCCTCCGTATCTTTTCTTTATTTATGCAGGACAAATCATCCTGTTAAAAAGGAAAACGGAATTTTCCTTTTTTTCCACCCATCATGCCAGGTAGCTGTTTCATCATCTTCTGGCTCTGTTCAAACTGCTTGATAAAGCGGTTTACCACCGCAATATCCACTCCTGCGCCTTTAGCAATTCTATGCTTACGGCTGGGATTTAAAAGCTTTGGCTTCTGTCTCTCCTCAGGAGTCATGGAAAGCACAATGGCCTCCATCCTGGCCAATTGCTTTTCATCAATCATTGACTCAATATCTCCCAGTTTGCTTCCAATCCCCGGCATCATGCTTAAAATACTGGTTAAACCACCCATTTTACGCATCTGCTTCATGCTTTCCAGATAGTCTTCAAAATCAAACTTGCCCTTCTTGAACCGAGCAGACATTTCTCTGCCCTTTTGTTCGTCAATGTCCAGACTCTCCTGAGCCTTATCAATAAGGGTCAGTACATCCCCCATACCCAGAATTCTGCTGGCCATTCTATCGGGATAAAACTGCTCCAGGTCGGACAGTTTCTCCCCCATACCCACATACAGGATGGGAATCCCGGTTACTGCTTTAATGGATAAAGCAGCACCACCTCTGGCATCACCATCCATTTTGGTCAGTACCACTCCATCAATCGTCAGCCGCTGATGAAATTCATTGGCAACATTTACCGCATCCTGACCGGTCATAGCATCCACTACCAAAAGGGTCTGGTGAACTGCTACCTCTGCCTTGATTCTCTGCAATTCCTGCATCATTTCTTCGTCCACATGAAGTCGTCCTGCAGTATCCAGAATAACCACATTATGTCCATTTTTCTGAGCATGCTCATGAGCCGCTTTAGCAATATTCACCGGGTCGTGATTATCTCCCATGGCGAATACCTCTATTCCCATCTTTTCTCCGTTTACCTGTAACTGCTTAATAGCTGCAGGACGATATACGTCGCAGGCTACCAATAAGGGCTTCTTGCCTTTTTTCACCAGCTTTCCCGCGATTTTAGCCGTGGTAGTGGTTTTACCTGCACCCTGTAAACCACACATCATAATGGTGGTAATGGATTTCCCCGGCTGCATGGCGATTTCTGTAGTTTCAGAGCCCATCAAGCGGATCATTTCCTCATGAACAAGCTTAATTACCATCTGTCCCGGATTAAGGCCATTCATAATATCCGTTCCGATTGCTCTTTCTTCTACCGCCTTGACAAACTGCTTAACCACCTTAAAGTTAACGTCTGCCTCCAGAAGTGCCATCTTTACTTCCCGCAGAGCCTGCTTTACATCTGCCTCAGTAAGCCGACCCTTGCTGCGTAAATTCTTAAATATATTTTGTAGTTTGTCGGTTAAGCTCTCAAATGCCATAATTTATAGTTCCTCTAATATCTTTGCCGCCAACTTACGGATTTCCTCCTGCGAAGTACGGCTCTCAATTTCTTCAGCCATCTTTTTGATACGGGAAAAGCGCGCAAGCAGTCCCAGTTTATCCTCATAGGCTCTAAGCTGCCTGTCACAACGCTTAATCAGATCATGAACTCCCTGTCTGCTGATTCCATGTTCTTCGGCCAGCTCACTTAAGGACATATCCTGAAAAACCGCATCCTCATAAATCTGTTTCTGATGATTGTTCAAAAGCTCTCCGTAAAAATCATACAAGAGACCCTGTTCTACTATTTTTTCCATACTTCGTTATCATACCGAAAAAGAAAAAGAGTGTCAAGTATTTTTTCTTGACAGTAGCATTT
>JBJELR010000352.1:0-5972 GCA_051879255.1 Lachnospiraceae bacterium
TGCAGCATACGGACGATAGTATTCTTTCGGGGAGAGTCCAGCTTCCCGGCCTGTTCAATCAACCATTTTATCTTCTCGGCCTGTCCCTGCTCCTTATAAATAGAGGCAGCTAAAGAATAGGAGGCACTGATATCCGTTCCTGCATGAATGGCTGTTTCCAGTACCGTTAAGGCAGCAACGATGAAGCCCTTCTCGGCTAAAAGAGAGGCATATTCCTGCAGCAGAGTAATCAGGTCCGTAAAATTCTGGTCATATTCCTGCAGCAGGGAAAGATTAGCTGCCCCATAGGTTGACTTTAGCTGGGTATTAGTGATATAGTTCAGATTAACAATTTTGCTGTTCTCCAGAGAGGTAAGGCGCTCCATGATTTCACCAATCCGGGGATTTTCCATCAGGCTGTTTTGGGAAACCGTATCCAGAAGCCTTTGAGGAGAGATACTGTCAGCAAAAAAGGAGATATAGTTTAAGTTCTCTAAAGACTGTCTGCGTACCTCGTTTGCAGCATTTTCCTTCTTCCAAAAGGTATCTTCACCATTGCGTTGAAGCTTGCTGTTGCGATTGATGGCATGGCGAACCACCAGGCAGAAAATGATAAAACTTGCAAAAATGGGGAACTTCATATATAATATCCTTTCGAGATAAGCTGATTTATTTTGGAATACGAACCGCAGGAAGGGGGTAAAAATTATGATTAATTTTCACCATGCAAAAACCAAAAAGATTATATCCTCTGTGATCATTATCTTTCTGGTATTGGCTATGATAGTACCTACCATTGCATCTTTGCTGAGCTACTAAACAGGATAAGAAAAACGGCGGTGCTAAGGTTATTCAACTTTAGCACATTTTATATCGCTTAGCAAGAATTCTGTAGAAGAAAATAATAATAAGTAGAGGAAAACATGAAACCCGGAAAATTATCGGAAAGCGTATTAAAACGCTCCATCTTCAAACAGCTCAAGCATAAAAGACAAGAGGTTATTCAGAGTGCAGGCATAGGGGAGGACTGTGCTCTTTTTTCTTTTGGGGATGAGCTTACGACCCTATCGGTTACTTCCTTTACGGTTTTTGATGAGGGGCTTTTGAGTCCTCAGATTATTGCAGCTCTAAATAATGTGGCAGCAGCAGGGGGAAGTCCTCTGGCCTTACTGGTTTCTGCGATTTTACCAAAGGATATTGAGGAGAAGGAAATCAAGAGACTGATGGCTAAGATAGAAGAAGCCTGCTGTCTGATGGATATACAGGTAGCCGGAGGAGATACCCGGATTAGTTCATGGGTAGAAAAGCCCCAGCTTACCTTAACGGTATTGGGAAAAGCAGTCCGGGGCAGGAGAATTTCAGGAGAATTTCACCCCGGTCAGGATGTTGTCATGACCAAAGCTTTGGGGCTGCTGGGAACGGCCCTTCTGGCCAAACAGAAAAGAGAAATCCTGGAAAAATGGCTGCCAGGCAGACTGATTGACGAGGCGGCAGACTTTGCCTCAAGAGTTTGTATCATTCCGGAGGCCGCCATAGCCATGAAGTCCGGCGTCAGCGGTATGCATGATGTATCCCGGGGAGGAATTTTTACCGCCCTCTGGGAACTGGCAGAAAAGGCAGGCGTTGGACTGGAAATTGATATGAAACGACTCCCGGTGAGACAGGAAACCATTGAGATAGGTGAAGTGCTGGGAATCAACCCCTATGAGCTGCATGGAGCGGGAAGCCTTCTGGCTATCTGCGACAGAGGAAGTGATTTGGTTATCCAACTGGAAAAAGAAAATATTCCGGCAGTCATCATTGGCAGGACTACTGCTGACAAGGCAAAGGTTTTACTCAATCAGGAGGAAAAACGTTATCTGGATCGTCCTGCAGGGGATTATCTGGAGGAGCTGTTGGCTGAGTCTATCTAGTGCACTGACACACTAGTAAAGTAATGGGAAGAACCCTAAAATGAAAATGCTGCCAAAGCAGCAGAATGAGAGGAAAAAATGAGAGAAAAAATCTTACAGATTGTAGAAAAGAACAGCCGTATTGATTTAAAGGAGCTGGCCATCATCCTTGGAGTAGAGGAAACGGATATTGTGGAAGAAATGCATAAAATGGAGGAGGAAGGGATAATCTGCGGTTACCATACTCTGATTGATTGGGAGAAGACCAGTCTGGATAAGGTAAATGCCCTGATTGAGGTTCGGGTTACCCCTCAAAGAGGCCAGGGCTTTGACACCATTGCAGAACGGATTTACAAATACCCGGAGGTGACAGCAGTATACCTGATGTCCGGTGGCTTTGATCTTTTGGTGATTTTAGAGGGAAAGAGCCTTAAGGAGATTTCCTCCTTTGTCAGTGACAAATTATCCACACTGGATACGGTGCTTAGTACAGCCACCCATTTTATTTTAAAGAAATACAAAGACCATGGAACCATTTTAACGAAAAAGAGAGTTGACGAAAGAGAGATGTTTACCCCATGAGAAATCCATTATCTGATAAAGTAGTTCACATCAAGCCTTCGGGAATTCGTAAGTTTTTTGACATCGTCAGTGAAATGAAGGATGCCATTTCCCTGGGGGTAGGTGAACCCGATTTTGATACGCCCTGGCACATTCGTGATGAGGGAATTTATTCCCTGGAAAAAGGGAGAACCTTTTACACGTCTAATGCAGGCTTAAAGGAGTTGAAAATCGAAATTTGCAATTACCTAAGGCGAAGAATCGGTGTAGAATATGATTATCACACAGAAACCATCGTAACGGTGGGAGGCTCTGAGGCCATTGATATTGCCCTTCGTGCCATGATTAATCCGGGGGAGGAAGTGATTATTCCTCAGCCCAGTTATGTTTCCTATGAGCCCTGTGCCATTCTTTGCGATGCAGTACCGGTGATCATTAATTTAAAGGCGGAGAATGACTTTCGCTTAACGGCAGAGGAGCTGCGGGAAGCTATTACGGAAAAAACGAAGGTATTAATCTTGCCCTTCCCCAATAATCCTACCGGGGCCATCATGGAAAAGGAGGATTTAGAGGCCATTGCAGAGGTTATCCGAGAAAAGGATATCTTTGTTATATCTGATGAAATCTATTCGGAGCTGTCCTATAAGGGAGATCATGTTTCCATTGCAAGTCTTCCGGGAATGCAGGAAAGAACCATTCTCATTAACGGTTTCTCCAAAGCTTATGCCATGACAGGCTGGAGACTGGGCTATGCCTGTGGGCCTAAGAATATTATCGAACAGATGATCAAAATTCATCAGTTTGCCATTATGTGTGCACCTACCACCAGCCAGTATGCAGCGGTGGAGGCTTTGCGCAATGGTGACGAGGATGTAGCTATGATGCGGGAATCCTATGACCAGAGAAGAAGATACCTGCTTCATGCCTTTAAGGAGATGGGACTGCCCTGCTTCGAACCCTATGGTGCATTTTATGTTTTCCCCTGTATCAAAGAGTTTGGTATGACCAGTGAAGAATTTGCCACCCGCTTTCTGGAGGAAGAAAAAGTGGCAGTGGTTCCGGGAACGGCTTTCGGGGACAGTGGAGAGGGCTTTTTAAGAATTTCTTATGCCTATTCTTTGGATAATTTGCGGGAAGCCATTGGAAGGCTGGCTGATTTTGTAGGCAGATTGAAAAAGGAGGAAAAATGAACATCATTTTACATCAACCGGAAATTCCCGCCAATACCGGAAATATCGGCAGAACCTGTGTGGCCACAGGTTCTGTCCTTCATTTAATTGAGCCTTTGGGGTTTCGCCTGAATGAAAAGGAAGTAAAACGGGCAGGAATGGACTATTGGGAGCATCTTGAGGTAAAGCGATACGTTAACTTCGGGGAATTTTTAGAGAAAAATCCCAAGGCAAAAATCTGGATGGCTACTACTAAGGCAAAGCACGTTTATACGGAAGTAGAATATGGAGCCGATGACTACATTATGTTCGGAAAGGAAAGTGCAGGAATACCGGAAGAAATTCTGGTTGATTATGAGGATACCTGCATAAGAATTCCCATGCTGGATAAGATTCGCTCCCTGAATCTGTCCAATGCCGTTTCCGTCGTTCTCTATGAGGCCTTAAGGCAGAATGGCTTTAAGGGGATGCAGCATGAGGGACAGCTCCACCATTTAGAGTGGAAAAAATAGGATTAAATCTCCTCCTCTTCCTCATCGTAGGCAATGGGCAGAGAAAAGACGAATTCGGTGCCAACCCCTTCCGTACTGATTACATTGATATTCTCGTCATGGGATTGAATAATTTCCCGGGTGATGGATAAGCCCAGACCGGTGCCCTTCTTGTCCTTTCCCCTGGACAGGTCGGTTTTATAAAACCGATTCCAAATCTGCTTCAGACTGTCCTTGGGAATGCCGATGCCACTGTCCTTAACGGAAACAAATATCTTGCCATGCTTTTCATAGGTCTCAATCTTGATGGCGGAATCAGGATGGGAGAACTTAATGGCATTGTCCAGAAGATTATAAAGTACCTGCTGAATCTTTCCCATATCTGCCTTTACCGGCATAAGCTCACCGGTTAAAATCAGTTCTATGGCAATTTGTTTACCTCGGCAGGAAGGCTCAAAGCTAGTTGCGGTATCCCGGATAACCTGATTCAAATCAAAAATTGTTTTTTCCAGAATCATTCCCTTAGTATTCAGATTATTCAATGTAAGTAGGGAGTTAGTCAGCTTAATTAACCGCTGGGTTTCATTAAGAACGATACCGATATATTTGGGATAATCCCGAGCGGCTATGGTTCCATCCAACATAGCTTCCAAAAAGCCCCGGATGGAGGTAAGGGGAGAACGGAAGTCATGGGAAACATTAGCCACCAGCTTTTTCTGGTTATCCTCACCTTTGGCAATTTCACCTGCCATATAGGAGAGGGTGGAAGCCAGATAGCCCATTTCATCCTCACTTTCTATCTGCAGCTCATAGTGCATATTACCACTGGCATATTGTTCCGTAGCAGTAGTAATTTTTCTCAGCGGGATATACACGATTTCCGTAAAAAAAATCAGAATAATCAGGGAAAGCAAAAACAGCAGAATCAGCATAATATACGAAATCTTAAGGAGGTTTTCCTTGGAGGCCATCAGAGAAGCCATGCTGCTGTGAATCACCACATAGCCCTTTACCTTGTAGTCTGAGGTAATAGGGGCAAATACACTGAGCATATCCTCATCAAAGGAATCAAAAAAGTTTCCGATGGTGTAGTAGGAGCCTAATGCTACGGTAGGGTCAAAATTTTCCACGATTCGTTCGTTTTCCACATCCACAGGCTGGGTAGAGTCCAGAATCATCCGGCCGGAGGGATTAATAATCCATATGGTGGCCGAAAGATAGGTATCCAGGGCATCTAGCTGTTTTTTTACCGTATCCAAAGAAACGGTGGTATCGTAAAGATCGAAGGCATAGGTAGTGGCAATCAGAGTGGCCTCCTTATACAGAGCATCTGCTTTTTCCCGTTTTAAATGCTCCAGAGTCATGTTGGAAACAAAAACAGCCACCACAATAAAGCCAAAAATACCGAAAATCAGATAGGCCAGACAAAATTTCCAGTAGAGAGTTTTACGCATTCTTAAGTCACCTCAAATTTATAGCCGATTCCCCAGATAGTGGCAATCCGCCAGTTTGCATGATCCTTAATCTTTTCCCTAAGGCGTTTAATATGCACATCTACCGTACGGGTATCTCCAATATACTCATACCCCCAAATCTGATCCAGAAGCTGCTCCCTGGTAAAAACATGGTTGGGAGAGGCAGCAAGAAAATACAAAAGCTCCAGCTCCTTGGGAGGCATATCCACCGTTTTTCCCCTATACATGACAGAGTAATTGGTCTGATTGATGACCAGCTCCGGGTATTCGACACATTTGATATCAGACTTTTCCCGGACACTGGGAAGGGGCTTGAATCTTCTTAAGACGGCTTTGACCCGGGCCACCAGTTCTTTGGTATCAAAAGGCTTTTCCATAAAGTCATCAGCACCAAGTTCAAGACCG
>JBJELR010000353.1:0-5935 GCA_051879255.1 Lachnospiraceae bacterium
ATCCTGAGGAAATTACCAATGAACTGATTAAGGCTATTGGGCGAAATGAAAAGGTCTGTCATTATCTGGATATTCCCATCCAGCATGGAAGTGATGCGGTGTTAAAACGTATGGGAAGAAGGACAACCTCGGGACAACTGCGGGAAACGATTGCAAATCTTCGTCAGGCCATTCCCGATATCTGCCTGAGAACCAGTCTGATTACCGGATTTCCGGGTGAAACCATGGATGATCATGAGATTTTGATGGATTTCATTGACGATATGGAATTCGACCGTTTAGGGGTATTTACCTATTCTCAGGAGGAGGATACTCCGGCAGCCGGGATGGCAGATCAGATTGATGAGGAAGAGAAAAATAAACGAAGGGAGCAGCTAATGGAGCTGCAGCAGGAAATTGCCTTTGAAAAAGCACAGGAGATGATGGGCCAAAGAATAATGGTTATGATCGAAGGAAAGCTGGAGGAGGAGGGGATTTATGTAGGCAGAAGCTATAAGGATGCCCCCAATGTAGACGGCTATGTTTTTGTGCATACAGATAGGAAGTTGATGACCGGAGATTTTGTTCCGGTGCTGATTACCGGCTCCCATGAATACGATTTAGTAGGAAAGATGGAAGAAAGCTGAAGAAATGGAGGAAGAAATGAATCTACCCAATAAATTAACGGTTATGCGAATGATCATGATTGTTCCCTTTGTGGTGATTATGCTTTGGGGAGAGGGGCTGGAAAAGGGGAGGTGGATTGCCCTTGCCCTGTTTGTTTTGGCCAGTCTGACAGATTTACTGGATGGCTATCTTGCCCGAAAATACAATCTGGTTACTAATTTTGGAAAATTTATGGATCCCCTGGCAGATAAGCTATTGGTCTGCTCTGCTTTGATTTGTCTGGTGGAGCTTAACCGAATCCCTTCCTGGATGGTAATTGTGATTATCAGCAGAGAGTTTATTATCAGCGGCTTTCGTCTGGTGGCCTCCGATAATGGAGTAGTGATTGCGGCCAGCTATTGGGGAAAATTCAAAACCACCTTTCAGATGCTGATGATTTGTCTGATGATTGCCAATTTGGGAGGAGGATGGGCGGTACTTACGCAGCTTTGCATGTGGACGGCACTGGTACTTACCATCATTTCCCTGGTAGATTATTTATGGAAAAATAAGGCTGTCATGGCAGAGCAGAAATAGAAAGAGAAAAGAAAAATGATTGTAGAATTGATTTCTGTAGGAACGGAGATTTTATTAGGAAATATTGTCAATACCAATGCTGCTTTTCTGGCAAAGGAATGTGCCAGACTGGGGCTGTCCTGTTACCATCAGACGGTGGTGGGAGATAATGAAAATCGTCTTTGCGAAGCCATTAAGACTGCACTGGAGAGGGCGGATATTCTGATTTTATCCGGTGGCTTGGGACCTACACAGGATGATTTGACCAAGGAGATGGCAGCCAGAGTACTGGGAAAGAAACTGGTTCCGGATGAGCACTCCCGAGAAAAAATTGAGGATTTTTTTCGCCTGAGGGGACGGGAGATAACGGAGAATAACTGGAAACAGGCCTATGCCCCCGAGGGAGCCATTATTTTGGATAATGAAAATGGTACGGCTCCCGGGCTTATTCTTACCACAGAACAAAAAAAGCATATTCTGCTGCTTCCGGGGCCTCCTGAAGAACTGGAGCCTATGTTTCTGAAGCAGATGATTCCTTATTTACAAAAGCTTCAGCAGGAGGTGATTTACTCCTCTACGGTGAAACTTTGCGGAATTGGGGAAAGCAAGGCAGAAACACAGATTTTAGATCTTTTGGAGAAACAGGGAAACCCCACTATAGCACCCTACGCCAAGACCGGTGAGGTTCATTTTCGGATTACGGCGAAAGCAGAATCAGAGCAAAAGGCCAAGGCTCTGGTGGAGCCTGTGGTGCAAAAGCTGAAGGAGCGTTTTGGGACTTTGGTGTATACTGCCAGAGAAGAAGTAACTCTGGAACAGGCTGTGGCAGATTTATTACAGGAAAAGAGATGGAAAATTGCCACTGCAGAATCCTGTACCGGAGGTATGGTAGCTGCCAGGCTGACCCGGGTGGCAGGGGTATCCGGGGTATTTGAGACGGGGATGGTCACTTATGCAAACAGCACGAAAAAAGAGCTTTTAGGAGTAAAAGAAAAAACACTGACAACCTATGGTGCAGTAAGTTCTCAGACGGCGGAAGAAATGGTTTTGGGACTGGCCCAGCGAACCGGGGCAGAGGTAAGTCTTTCCATTACCGGAATAGCAGGACCCTCAGGAGGAACGAAGGAAAAGCCGGTGGGACTTGTTTTCATGGGCTGTCGGGTAAAGGATAGGACGGTAATCAAAGAATTTCACTTTAGCGGAAACCGGGAGAAAATCAGAGAGAGCAGTGTGGCTGCGGCTTTAAGTCTGGTACGAAGCTGTATATTGACTGCTGAATAGAAAAAGGATGTACTGTACAGGAGCTTTCACCCAGGTATCTCCTGTACAGGGTTTATTTTTTACTGGACAAATTACCGGTAATTCAGTAGAATAAAGCTATCCTGCATATCTGAAAACATTGAATAGCAAATCTGCTTTGCATATCGGGCATTTCGCCACTTTTCAAAGCAAGAGAAAAAAAGAATAGGGAGGGATGCCATTGAGAGGATAGGGGCAGAAACAGAGCAATAAAAATAACTTGACAAAACCGAACAAACGTTTTATCTTATAGAAAGAACGTTTGTTCTGAAAAGGAGAGCAAATCTATGGAAAAAGATGAAAAATTGAAGGCCCTGGATGCGGCCCTGACACAGATTGAAAAGCAGTACGGCAAGGGGGCGGTGATGAAACTTGGTGATCCTTCTGTACAGATGAATGTTGAGACTATTCCCACAGGCTCATTGAGTCTGGATTTAGCTTTAGGTCTGGGAGGTATTCCCAAAGGGAGAATCATAGAGATTTACGGACCGGAATCCAGTGGTAAGACCACCGTCACTCTGCATATGATTGCAGAAGTACAGAAACGGGGAGGAATCGCCGGATTTATTGATGCAGAGCATGCTCTTGATCCGGTTTATGCAAAGAATATCGGCGTGGATATTGATAACCTGTACATATCCCAGCCGGACAATGGGGAGCAGGCATTGGAGATTACCGAGACCATGGTGCGCTCCGGAGCTATCGATATCGTAGTAGTGGACTCGGTTGCGGCATTGGTGCCCAAGGCTGAGATTGAAGGAGATATGGGAGACTCCCATGTGGGATTGCAGGCAAGATTAATGTCTCAGGCTTTGCGTAAACTGACATCAGTGATCAGCAAATCCAACTGTACGGTAGTCTTTATCAATCAGCTGAGAGAGAAAGTAGGCGTAATGTTTGGAAGCCCTGAGACGACTACCGGAGGTCGTGCATTGAAATTCTATTCTTCTGTCCGTTTGGATGTCAGGAGGATTGAGGCACTGAAGCAAAGTGGTGAAATCATTGGGAACCGCACCCGGGTCAAGGTGGTGAAGAATAAGATTGCCCCCCCTTTTAAGGAAGCAGAGTTTGATATTGTATTTGGAGAGGGAATTTCCCGGGTGGGAGATATCCTGGATTTGGCAGCGGAAAATAATATCATTAACAAAAGTGGTGCCTGGTATGCCTACGGAGGCAGTAAAATTGGACAGGGGAGAGAAAATGCCAAACAGTATTTGAGGGATAATCCTGCAGTCTGCGAGGAGGTAGAGCTTAAGGTGCGTGAGCATTTTGGGCTGATGGATACACCTGCAGGTCAGATAGAAGCAGATAAAGGGCAGGAGAATAAGGCAGAAGCACCTAAAACGGAAAAAAAGGGAACAAAGAGTAAGGAGACAGCGGAATAAAATTTATCCTTGCAAAATTGGAGAAGAAACAGGATGGATGGAGAGAGAATTGTAACAGATATACAGGAATTCTCAAAGCAGAAATATAGTATTTATTTGAATGAGGAGTTCGCTTTTGTTTTGTACAAAGGCGAACTCTCTGGCTATGGATTGAAGGTAGGTAGGGCTTTAGGGGAAAAGGAGTATAGGCAGATTTGTCAGGAGCTTTTACCCAAACGAGCTGAAAAGAGGTGCTTGAATTTGTTAAAAAGCAGGGCCTATACCGAAAAAGGATTAAGAGATAAGCTGAAGGAAGGGCGATATCCTTCGGATATTATTGATGAAGCCATAGCTTATGTGAAATCCTTTCATTACATAGATGACTATGACTATGCCTGCCAATATATTCGCTGCCATAAGGAAGAAAAAAGCAAAAGAAGGATAGAGGGAAAGCTGAGGGAGAAGGGAATAGCAGGAGAAATCTTGGAGAAAGCCTTTTGGGACTCCTATGAATCAGGTGAAGAGGAGCAGCTAATGCGACAGCAGGCACAGCATTACCTCGAGAAGAAGGGGTATGACAGGGATACCTGTGGCTGGAAAGAAAAACAGAAATTATATGGCTTTCTCTTAAGAAAGGGTATTTCTTCAACGGTGATTCAGCAGGTACTTGATTGATGAGCACAGAGGAAACCAGTACGTTTTCCGCGTTTACCGGAGTTGAATCCTTACCATAAGGAAGAAAAGAGGAAGTGAGGAAAATAAAGACAGAGCCGGGGGACTTAGGAGAAGAAGGAAAAAGGGAAGATTTTCGTATAATACGTCTGTTTTTTTCTTGACATGCCTTAGCTTTTTGTATAGAATTAAAGTGTTGTAGACTGCTAATGTGGAATTTGGTACAAATAGGCAGTAATTGTTTGTAACTTATTTTATTTTAGATTATCGTACAATGAAAATTTAATAAGGAGGTGCTCCTGTACATGGAAATCTTGATTGTTGCGATACTCCTTGTTGTTGCCATTGGGGTTACGGCTGCCTTGACTACTTCTTACCAGAAGAAGGTTACGGCATCGACCATCGGTAATGCTGAGGATAAGGCAAGAGAGATTATCGATGAGGCACTGAAAACTGCTGAGAACAAGAAGCGTGAAGGTCTGTTGGAGGTTAAGGAAGAATCCATTCGTACAAAGAACGAATTGGACAAGGAAATTAAGGAACGCAGATCCGAAATACAGCGTTATGAACGGCGTATTCAGCAGAAGGAAGAAAACATCGATAAGAAAGCAGATGCCATTGAGAAGAAGGAAGCAAGTCTGGCAGCCAGGGAAGATGAACTTTCCAGGCAGAAGGAAAAGATTGCGAGGCTCAATGAAGAAAGAGTACAGGAACTGGAACGAATCTCAGGTTTGACCTCCGACCAGGCAAAAGAATACTTATTGAAAATTGTTGAAGACGAAGTGAAGCATGAAACTGCTGTTCTTGTCAAGGAACTGGAGACAAGAGCAAAGGAAGAAGCCGACAAGAAAGCAAAGGAGTATGTGGTTAATGCCATTCAGCGTTGTGCAGCGGACCATGTCTCCGAAACCACTATTTCCGTTGTGCAGCTTCCTAATGATGAAATGAAGGGAAGAATCATTGGTAGAGAGGGGCGTAATATCCGTACTCTTGAGACCCTGACCGGGGTGGATTTGATTATTGATGACACACCGGAAGCAGTTGTTCTTTCCGGCTTTGACCCCATTCGCAGAGAAGTGGCAAGAATTGCTCTGGAAAAACTGATCGTTGATGGCCGTATTCATCCAGCCCGCATTGAGGAGATGGTAGAGAAGGCACAGCGGGAAGTAGAAGTTATGATTAAGGAGGAAGGAGAAGCCGCTATTTTGGAGGTTGGTGTTCATGGAATTCATCCTGAACTGGTAAGATTACTGGGAAAGATGAAATTCAGAACAAGCTACGGTCAGAATGTGTTAAAGCATTCAATTGAGGTGGCACAGCTTTGCGGTATTTTAGCCGGAGAACTGGGGCTGGATATCCGTCTGGCCAAAAGGGCCGGACTGCTGCATGATATTGGCAAAGCGGTTGACCACGATATGGAAGGCTCTCATATCCAGCTA
>JBJELR010000354.1:0-5931 GCA_051879255.1 Lachnospiraceae bacterium
GAATAATATCTGCACTAAAATTGTATACCTGATACCATTTCTTAATATATTCCGTTTCCTTGGGGGTGGGATTGGCTGATTTACCCAAAGCATTCATTACGGTATAAATCTGCTTGTCGTAGCGGCTGGTATTTAGCTGTGCCTGAGAAGGACTGGTTATATGAGCTTCGGCCCAGCTAATGGCAACCTTTTCAATATAGCGGAAATCCTTCTTTCCACGATCAATACAGTATTGAAGCAGATAGTCAATTAAATCAAAGGAAAAATGCAGCTCGTCCGAGATAAACAGTAATGAGCGGATATCCCCGGCACTGAGAGTCTTCCCCAGATAGGATTCAGCAATAAATAGAAGCTGAGAGGTGGTCTCCCGGTTTTTGAATGCAGCCAGCTGATCCAGGCTGTAATCAGGCTTGACGTATCCGGTTTCCGGAGACTGCATCACATGAGACTGTACCTTGGGGGCAGAAGCAGGCTCAAGCCGGGTAATCTGTTCGGAGACGGAAAGCTCACAGAGCATAATACCCGCAGGTTGATTCTGGGCATTATAATCCAGCTTTAATACCCCTTTCTCCTGCCAATAGGAGAGAGCCCTCAGGATGTCCTTTTCCGTATAATTAAAATAATCTGCCAGGGCGGATACACTTAGCTCCTGTCTGTTTTTGCTATGACGCAGCAAATAAAGATAGACCTTTAACTGGGCATCATTGGCATCAGCCATGTAGCAGTCAATAAACTGATTGGACACACTGGTATATTCCAAATTTCGATAATCTTTAATTTTTAATTGGCTCATAATCTTCCATCCTATTTCCCAAAGCAATTCTGTTAAAGCAACGAAATTATACCACAGGTAAATGAAAAAAGAAACCCGCCAAAACCTGCAAACCCTTTAAAACAGGGAATTTTGAAGGTGAGTGGAAAATGTGGAAAATGTGGATAAGCAGGTGGATATATGGAAAAAAATAAAAAATTCCCCCTAAATCCTTACCTTTTTGTGGTACTGAAAATGGCTGTATGTGAAAAAATATCCACAGTTTTTTTCTGATGAAACAGGCTTAAAAACTGTGGATATGGTGGATAACTAAGTACCCAGAAGATTTTCTCCCACTTTTACAATATCTCCGGCGCCCATAGTTATCAACAGGTCACCGTTGATAGAATTTTGTAAAAGAAAATTTTCAACCTCATCAAAGGTAGGAAAATAGAAGCAGCTTTTCCCGGATTTTTCAATCTCTTTCTTTAGGTCGAGAGAGCTGATACCAAGGGTATTCGTTTCTCTGGCAGCATAAATATCGGTAAGCACGATGCAGTCGGCCAGAGAAAGGGCTTCGGCAAATTCCTTCAGAAAGACTTTGGTACGGGTATAGGTGTGGGGCTGAAAAATACACCATATCCGACCCGGGTTCAGGGCTCTTGCGGCTTCCAATGTAGCACGAATCTCTGTGGGATGATGAGCATAGTCATCCATAATGGTAATTCCTCCCAGTTTACCCTTATACTCAAACCGACGTTTGGTGCCTGAGAAAGCAGCAAGAGCCTTCAGTGTATTTTCCATGGGAAGTTTTAGTAAATCACTCAAGGCAAGGACGGCCAGACTGTTGGAGATGTTATGCCTGCCATAAACACCAAGCTGTACGTTAAGGGCAGGCTTTCCCTTGCGGTTAAGCATAAAGCAGGGCTGCCCCAGCTCGTTACAGGATATCCGGGTAGCATAATAATCGCAGTCAGGGGTAAAGCCATAGCGAAGTACCTTACAGGATAAGCCTTCGATAAGGGTAGAAAGATTTTGGATTTCTGCGTTGACAATGAGGGTACCGTCGGAAGGCAGGAGGGAGGCAAATTGCCGGAAGGAGTGCTGTATGTCTTCTAAATTCTGAAAAAAATCCATATGATCTTCTTCTATATTTAATATAATACTGATTTTGGGAAAAAAGTGTAAAAAGCTATTGGTATATTCGCAGGCTTCCGTAACAAAATAGGGGGAGTGACCGATACGGATATTGCTGCCAATGGAAGGGAGAATTCCTCCGATTGTCAGGGTAGGGTCGGTTTTGGAGGCTAAAAGGATATCTCCAATCATGGAAGTAGTGGTGGTTTTTCCATGAGTACCGCTGACCGCTATGGGAAGCCCATAGTTTTTCATCAACTGCCCCAGAAGCTGGGCCCGACTGAGCATAGGCAGTTTACGGGTTAAGGCATCCTGAAACTCGGGATTATCCTCATGGATGGCAGCAGTATAGACAACCAGATCTACAGTGTCGTCCAGGTGGGAAAGCTGCTGTCCATAATACAGATTTACGCCCTCGGCTGCCAACTGCCTGGTGAGAGCAGATTCCTTCGTATCGGAGCCGGAAACCGAAAAGCCCCGGGACAGAAGAATCTGGGCCAGACCACTCATACTGATGCCGCCGATTCCTATAAAATAAACATGGATGGGTTTTTTAAAATCAATTTCAAACATAATCTGCTCCTCATAGATTTTTTCTTAATTATAACGTTTTACCCAAAAAAAACAAAGGCCTTTTCCCATCCGCAGGAGGAAAAAAAGGGAAGTAACTTATCGAAAAAAAATTTCAAAATAAGAACAATCAGGAATATTTTGTACAAAAAAATGGTAAAAATGGAAATATATAACATAAAATTTGTCGGTTCTGGTAAGGTTAAAGATGGAAAACGTTTTCGACTATTAAAAATGCACAAATTATTTAGAAAAACAAAGAAAAAAATTGTAAAAGTCATTCACTTATTTGCTTCTGTATGCTATAATTAATACTACGCTTTAGAGGGCGAGAAGAGAAGCAGAGGTGATGACATGATTAAAAAAGAAATGATAGCCATGTTATTGGCAGGCGGCCAGGGAAGCCGTTTGGGCGTTTTGACATCAAAGGTTGCGAAACCTGCAGTAGCATTTGGTGGAAAATATCGTATCATTGATTTCCCGTTAAGCAACTGTATTAATTCCGGAGTAGATACAGTTGGCGTATTAACTCAGTATCAGCCCCTTAGATTAAATACCCATATCGGTATCGGGATTCCCTGGGATCTGGATCGCAATATTGGTGGTGTGACGGTACTGCCTCCTTACGAAAAGAGTGCCAATAGTGAATGGTACACAGGAACGGCCAATGCTATTTACCAGAACCTGGCTTATATGGAGAATTACAATCCGGAATATGTTCTGATTCTGTCCGGAGATCACATCTATAAGATGGATTATGAGGTGATGTTGGATTTCCATAAGCAGAATGGAGCAGAATGTACTATTGCAGTCATGCAGGTGCCTATGGAGGAAGCCGGCAGATTTGGAATCATGATTACGGACGAGAACCGCAGAATTGTGGATTTCGAGGAGAAACCGAAAAAGCCCAGAAGCAATCTGGCATCTATGGGTATTTACATATTTAACTGGAAGACCTTAAGAGAAGCATTGATTCGTATGGCAGATCAGCCGGCACTGGATTTTGGCAAACATATTATTCCTTATTGCCATGCCCAGGGTGCACCTTTGTATGCTTATGAATTTAATGGTTATTGGAAGGATGTAGGTACGTTAAGCTCCTATTGGGAGGCGAATATGGAACTCATCGATATTGTCCCGGAATTTAACCTGTATGAGGAGTATTGGAAGATTTATACGAAAAGTGAGATTCTGCCTCCTCAATACCTGGCAGCAACCAGTGTAGTGGAAAGAAGTATTATCGGAGAGGGAACAGATATCTACGGCAAAGTATATAATTCCGTTATCGGCTGTGGTGTCACTATCGGGGAAGGTACCGTTATCCGGGATTCTATTATTATGAACAATACCATAATTGGTGCAGGCTGTGAACTGAATAAGGCTATTGTAGCGGAAAATGTGGTTATTCAGGATAAAGTAAGGCTGGGTATAGGAGAGGAAGCAGAGAACGAAACCCATCCCCATATTTATAATCAGGGATTGGTATGTATTGGTGAAAAGAGCCTCTTGCCGGAAGGTCTTACAGTAGGCAAAAATGCTTGCATTTTCGGTAAAACCAAAAAAGAGGATTATCAGGATCTGGCTCTACCCAGTGGAAAAACATTGATTAAGGCAGGTGATGAATAGTGAGAGCAGTTGGTATTATTTTAGCAGGTGGTAATAATCACAGGATGAAAGAATTGTCACAGAAACGGGCTATTGGTGCCATGCCAATCGCAGGTAGCTATCGGAGCATCGACTTTTCCCTTAGTAATATGTCTAATTCAAATATTAAGAAGGTGGCTGTTTTTACTCAGTATAATGCCAGAAGTCTGAATGAGCATTTGAGTTCCTCCAAATGGTGGGATTTTGGGCGCAAACAGGGAGGACTGGCCGTATTTACCCCGGCAGTAACGGCAGAAAACAGTACCTGGTACAGGGGAACGGCAGATTCCATCTATCAGAATTTATCTTTCCTTAAAAGCTGTCATGAGCCCTATGCGGTAATTGCCTCCGGGGATTGTGTCTATAAGATGGATTACAATAAGCTTCTGGAATACCATATTCAGAAAAAGGCAGACATTACAGTGGTTTGTAAGGATATGCCTAAGGATACGTCCATGGAACGCTTTGGCACCATCAAGATGAATGAAGAAAGCCGTATTGAAGAATTTGAGGAGAAGCCTATTGTGGCTAAATCAAATACCATCTCCTGCGGAATTTATGTGATTCGAAGAAGACAGCTAATTGAGATGATTGAGCGCTGTGCACAGGAAGATCGATATGACTTTGTCAAGGATGTGCTGATTCGTTATAAGGATCAGAAGCGCATTTTCGGCTATAAGATTAAAGAATACTGGAAGAATATTGCGTCTGTGGAGGATTATTTCCAGACGAATATGGATTTTTTGAGGGCAGATATTCGGGACTATTTCTTCAAAAGCTATCCCGATATTTATTCCAAGGTGGATGATTTACCTCCTGCCAAATACAATGTTGGCTCCAAGGTGAAGAACAGCCTGATTTCCAGTGGCTGTATCATCAATGGTGAGGTGGAAAATTCGGTAGTCTTTAAGAAAAGCTTTATTGGGAATAACTGTGTCATTAAGAATTCCATCATTTTGAATGATGTATATATTGGTGACAACAGTTACATTGAGAACTGTATTGTAGAAAGCAGAGATACCATTAAGGCTAATTCTTACCACAAGGGTGAGGGTGAAATTAAAATTGTGGTAGAGAGAAATGATCGTTACTTGATTTAACAGACGGCGGTGTTGTCGTTTCACGAAAGGTTAAGGGGTTTACTCAATGACAATTACAGATGTATGGGTACGAAAGGTTACTAAAGAAGGAAAATTAAAGGCTATTGTTTCAATTACCCTGGACAATGAATTTGTAGTTCATGATATTAAGGTAATTGAGGGAGAAAAGGGGTTGTTTATTGCCATGCCCAGCAAGAAAGCGGCAGATGGGGAATACCGCGATATTGCGCATCCGATTAATTCGGCTACCAGGGAGATGATTCAGAGCAGAATCCTCAATGCCTATGAAGAAGAATTGGCTCGGGTAGAATAAGGTAATGGACATAAGCAGATAGGCTAAAAGAGGGCTGCCATTTCACGAATTTTCGTTCGTTAAAGTGACAGCCCTTTTTAAAAACCGATTTACGGTTTAAGCCCGAAGGATGGCAGAAGCAATAAAATTGGCTACTCCTTCAATATCATCAAATCCACATCATTTAAAGCTGGTGGAACCTCCTTTGGCTGGGAGCTGGATAAGGAGAGTTGGGAAAAAATACAGGCAGAAACAGTGGAAATTGCCATCCCTCCCGAAGCCATCCTGATGCTAAAGGAAGGGACTGTTTGACGTAGAGAAAGAAAGAACGTGTGCCTTGGGGCGTACGTTCTTTCTTCAGTTTACTGTAGGATACAGATATCTTCTTGACTGAAAGGCCCCAATTTAGGTATATTGTAATCCGAAAGACTAAATGG
>JBJELR010000355.1:0-5908 GCA_051879255.1 Lachnospiraceae bacterium
TGGAGAATTGATTCTGGCTTTAGGTGGAGTAATTTTTTTTCATTTTTGGGATCAGATACCGGAAGGTAAGGATTTACATAAAATCAGTATGGTAAGGCTGCAGAAGCATTTTCGAAAGCTGTTTTTATTTGTGATACTGATTTTAACAGCAATGCTTCTTAATGTAAATGCGCTTAATGGTCTGCCGGATAAAGGCTTTTCAGGTTTTTGTAAAGTAATCTTTCTTCCCCTGGCAGAGGAATTGCAGCAAACCAGGAGCAGCTTTTTTATCACTTTGAAGGAGTTGGGAGTGGTAATGTCTCTGCTGATTTTACTGGGAATGGTCATTTTGGGAAAAAGAATTTACAAAAACATTCATATGGATAAAGGAATTACGAATATGCTGTTTATCCTTTATGGTATCTTTGTGGCAGAATTTATCCTTTGGGATATTGCGGCTAATACAGTTTTAGTTTATGGGATTTTGTTAGCACTGGGAAGCAGTATGCGAGAAGAAGTGGTAACTATAAAATCAGAGAAGCTTGACATTAGAAAAATGGGAGGAACAAAAGAACAATGAAAACAAGCAGAGCTATGGAAAAAATACTGATGTCGGTATTGGTGAGTATTCTTTTACTTGGAATCGTACCCATGAAGGTAAAGGCAGCAAATGAGATACCAATCCAGAAACTGGTGACTGCGCAGGCTGAGACGGAGGCAAAGGAGGCACCCAGTGATGACGCCAAAACGACGATGACCTATGCGGCAGGAGCACAGATTGCGGTAGTGGAGGATGTGGATGAAAACTGGTATAAGGTAGTTTATCAGGGGAATATCTACTATGTAAAGCAGGAGAATACGGTTCAGTTTGATAAGGGTTATGAGCAGGAAGAATTGGACCAGCAGTTTGAGCAGGAAAAGATTGAGAGTAAGATACTGATAGAGGAAATCGTACGCCAGCGTAAAGAGGCAAAACAGACCAGAATATGGGGAGCAATTATTGTGGTCCTGGTATTAGCCATCTTCGGTGTAGGGATATATTCTCATCTGGCAGCAAAAAAGGATGGAAAAAAAGAGGAAAAGTAAAATGTATTTTTCTAAATCCGAATAACATAACAACATGGATTTATCCTCCGGGCATCACCTAAAAGGTGGGGCAAGGAGGATATTTTATTAGGAGGAATCATTTGCCCTGCCTATGGCTATATCCTGAATTATTTGCTATAATAAAAATAATAGTCTTATGAGAAAGACATTAAAAAGACATTAAATAGAATAGAAACGAAAGAAACAGGTGAGCGGAAAGGAATAAGCATATGCAATTTGATTATCTGGTTGTAGGAGCAGGGCTTTTCGGTGCAGTATTTGCCTACGAAGCGAAGAAAAAAGGAAAAAAGGTATTGGTAGTTGACAGGCGAGGCCACATTGGGGGCAATATTTATACCAGACAGATCGAAGGGATTCAGGTTCACCAGTATGGTGCCCATATTTTTCACACCTCAAATCAAAAGGTATGGAATTATGTAAATCAATTTGCAGAGTTTAATCGTTATACGAATTCTCCTGTGGCACGTTATAAGGATGAACTATACAATCTGCCCTTTAACATGAATACATTTTTTCAGATGTGGGGAGTGAAGACTCCGGCAGAGGCCAAAGCCAAAATCGAGGAACAGCTTCGGGAGGCTGGAATCAATCAGCCAAAGAATCTGGAGGAGCAGGCAATCAGCTTGGTTGGAAAAGATATTTATGAGAAGCTGGTGAAGGGCTATACGGAAAAACAGTGGGGAAAAAGGGCGGATGAGCTTCCGGCCTTCATCATCAAAAGACTGCCGGTGCGTTTTGTCTATGACAATAATTATTTTAATGATGACTATCAGGGGATTCCTATCGGCGGCTACACAGCTCTCGTTGAAAATATGCTTGAGGGAATTGAAGTAAGGCTGAATACGGATTTTCTTGCCCGGAGAGGAACATTGGAAGAAGTGGCGAAGAAAATTATTTATACCGGCATGATTGACGAGTACTACGATTATTGCTATGGTGAACTGGAATATCGAAGTCTTCGGTTTGAAACTGAGGTTATGGAGGAGGAAAACTATCAGGGAAATGCCGTAGTCAATTATACGGAATATGAGGTTCCTTATACCCGTATTATCGAGCATAAGCATTTTGAATTTCAATGTCAGAATGCTGCCAATAATCCCAAAACGGTGATAACCAGGGAATATCCTAAGCTGTGGCATAAGGGAGAAGAACCCTATTATCCGATGAATGATGAAAAAAACAACAGGGTATATGAGCAGTATCGTCAGAAGTCAGAGGGAGAAAATAAGGTGATATTTGGTGGAAGACTGGGGATGTATCGCTACTTTGATATGCATCAGGTGGTGGAAGAAGCTTTAAAATGTGCCGAACAGGAGCTAAGATAGAATATGTATCAACGTAAATCCAATTTATCTAATCTGATCATTATAGCATTGGATTGTCTTTCTATTGTGATCAGTCTTATGCTGGCAAACTACATTCGCAATGGGAGAGTATTTACCAGTGATAATGAGCGAATGGACTTCGGACTGATGCTGGGAGCCTGCCTGGTAGCCTTTTTGGTACTGAATATGTACCGGAATCTGTACAGGGATATGTTTCACCGGGGGCCGTTACGGGACATCATCTATATTATTGCCGGGAATGCCTTTTTATTTGGCGGAGCAATCGTTTTCTTATATTTTGTTAATCGGGTAGATGCTTATTCCCGATTAGTCTGGGTTTATTTTCTGACTCTGGACTGTGTGCTGATGTTCGTTTTTCATCGGATATTTAAGCGCTGTCTGCCTTCTCTTTACTGGAGGCTCGGACAGGCCAGAAAGATTTTACTGGTAGCAGATAAAGCTCATGCAGAAGAATTAATTGGAGAAGTAAAAAAGGCGGGAGGCTTTCTCTACGATCTGGAGGGGATTGTAGTGATTGACGATGCCGGCTGCAGCAGTGTAAGTGGAACCCGGGTAGTGACCAAGCCGGAGGGATTGATTGCTTACTGCCAGAGTGCTTCCCTGGACGAAGTGTTTATTGCAGTAGACCCAAATCACCATTCGAATATTTTACAAAGTATGAATATCCTGTCGGAAATGGGAATCAGCATACACTATCAGATTCCGGTTCCCGCTCTTAAGGGAGCAGGACAGAAGTTTTTATCTCAGATAGGTTCTTTTTATATGGTTACCTATGCCAATCGGATCGGTTCGCCGGGACAGCTTGTATTAAAACGGCTGATGGATATTCTGGGAGCCCTAATTGGCTGCCTGTTTTTAGTGTTGACTGCTTTGATCTTTGCTCCCCTGATTAAGTGGGAATCTCCCGGACCTTTTTTCTTTTCACAAAAGAGAGTAGGAAGAAACGGAAGGGTTTTTCATATGTATAAATTTCGTTCCATGTATGCAGATGCAGAGGAAAGAAAGAAAGAGCTTATGGCACAAAATGAAATGCAGGGATTAATGTTTAAAATGGAGAATGATCCCCGGATTACTAAAGTAGGAGCCTTTATGCGAAAAACCAGCCTGGATGAATTTCCTCAGTTTATCAATATTTTAAAGGGGGATATGAGTCTGGTGGGAACAAGACCGCCTACGCTGGATGAATTTTCCAGATACAGTCCCTATCATAAAAAGCGGCTTAGCTTCAGGCCGGGACTTACAGGGATGTGGCAGGTAAGCGGAAGAAGCGACATTACGGATTTTGAGGAAATTGTCCGTTTGGATGTAGAGTACATTGATCAGTGGTCCATCGGACTGGATATTAAAATTCTGTTAAAAACCCTGCTGGCAGTTTTTGCCGGAAGGGGAGCAAAATAAAGCGAAATGAAAGAGGACAATGGCGAAAGGAAGAACCATGAACCAGACCTATACCAACAATCAGCTACAGCATCTTTTTTTGCAGCAATCCTGTGTAGATGCATGGGAGGAATACTTAAGACAGATAAAAAACAGTCGTTCCATTCTTTGGGATTATGTGATTTTGACTGCTTCTAATGAGGAGCAGGCAGCTATTTACCAAAGAGAAATTGACTATCGGCTGGGCCTGAAAAAGCTGCCTTTACGAACCAAGTATCTGGTACTGGCTGACCCACAGGGAAAGCGGGTAGGCTCCGGTGGAGCTACCTTGAATGTATTAAAGGCGATTGCGGAAAGGGAACAAAAGGATGAGGGCAATTTTTTTGCCAATCTGAGAATATTGGTTATCCATTCCGGTGGGGATAGTAAACGTATTCCCCAGTATTCGGTCTGTGGGAAGCTGTTTTCTCCTGTACCCAGGGTATTACCGGATGGCCGGGCCTCTACTTTGTTTGATGAGTTTATGATAGCCACCTCCATGATTCCGGGACGAATGCAGGAGGGAATGCTGGTGATGTCCGGAGATGTGCTGCTTTTATTTAATGCACTGCAAATTGATGCCCAATTTAATGGGGCAGCAGCGATTTCCATTAAGGAAAATGTAAATACAGGGAAAAATCATGGCGTCTTTTTAGGGGACGATCAGGATAATGTGCAAAAATTTCTTCATAAGCAATCGGTAGATACGTTGGAAAGATTGGGAGCAGTAAATCGTCAGGGACAGGTGGATTTGGATACAGGGGCGATCTTGCTGGATCGGCATATGCTGGCTTCGCTTTACTCGTTAATCAGTACGGATAACCGGATAGACACAGAGAAATTTCAGCGTTTTGTTAATGAAAAGGCAAGAATCAGCTTCTATGGAGACTTTCTCTATCCTTTGGCTGTGGAATCCACCATGGAGGATTATGAGAAGGAGGCTCCTGAGGGAGAGCTTTGCCAGGAGCTTTTAGACTGCAGAAGGGAAATCTGGCAGGTTTTAAAGGATTATCAGTTAAAGCTGATTCGTCTGTCTCCGGCAGAATTCATTCACTTTGGAACCACAATGGAACTGAGAAGTCTGGTAACGAAAACGGTTGAGGATTATACCTTTTTAGACTGGAAACGGATTGTTTCTTCCAATTATATCGGGAAAAAGGAAGAAGCACAGGAAAATTCCACTGCCTACGCATTACACAATGTATTCGTAGAAGAAGGGGTAACTATTGCAGCCGGTGCTTATGTGGAAAACAGCTTATTGGCTAAAGCGGTCAATATAGAAGAAGGAGCAGTGGTTTCCGGCTTAAATGTACCTGCCGGCAGCCGATTGGAAAAGAACAAGGTCTACCATGGATTGAAGCTGCAAAATGGCAGCTTTGTAGTAAGAGTCTATGGGGTGGAGGATAATCCTAAGGGAACTCTGGAGAATCAGGGAAGTCTTATGGGAATGCCCTTAAAAAGCATATTAAAGAGCTATGAGTTGGATGCTGAGGAATTATGGAATGAGCAGGAGCATTCTCTTTGGAGAGCCAAACTTTATCCGGTATGTTCAAGCATAGAAGAAGGAATGCAATTTGCACAAATTCTGATAAAAATGACAAATGACTCAGATGAGATATCCAGGGAAGAATTAGAGAAATGGAAAAAAGCAGAAAGAATGAGCCTGTATTCCAGTTTTTATGAAGCTGACGGCAGTGCCATTATTCCCTGGCGAGAAAATCTGGAGGACAAAATTCGGGTAGCTACTTTTATTGACAGGATGTTGACACAGGTGCCGGTAGAAGAAGCCTTGGAAGCCTTTGGGGGAGATATGCGTAAAAGCGAGCAGAGGCTTTTGCTTGAACGGATTGAGAAGGCAGATTTTTCCGAAAGGATTCGCATCTGTTATGGGATGGCCCGAGCGGCCGGATTAGGGGCTGGTCAGTTTCAGGGGGCGGATGAAGAAAACTATATGCAGCTTTGTTTTTCCCAGATTCAGGAGGTCATTCGAGAGGACGTAGAAAAACGCATTTGCGAGGATGCCAGCCGCCGTATTGCCAAAGCGGAAGTGAATATTGCCC
>JBJELR010000356.1:0-5906 GCA_051879255.1 Lachnospiraceae bacterium
ATCTTTCCGTTGCTTACTCCCAGGGCTCTTGCCGCTGTTACATATTCACTCTCCTTTAGCATCAGAACCTGGCTTCGCACCATACGGGCCATACCTACCCAATACAGCAGGGCAAATACGATAAAAATACTGACCAGATTCTCTCCCAACACACCCAGCCACGCAAAGCCCGGTACCGCTACCAGCTTCTGCAGGGGTGCTTTTAGGGAAAAAGATAACAATACGATGAGCAGAATATCCGGTATGGTGTAAATAATGTCTACAATTCTCATCATAATCAAATCCACCCAACCTCCAAAAAAGGCTGCGATAGAGCCATAGGCGGAACCGATAATCAGAATAATTCCGGTGGCAACAAGACCTACCAGCAAAGAAATCCGGCTTCCCATCATCACACGAATCGCATAGTCTCTGCCCAGCTTATCCGTCCCCATAATATGAGGAAAAACCCTCTCTCCTGCATCTATTCTTGCCTGTTCCTGTGCGGAATACTCCATAGGCTTTAAGTTATTTGCTCCTTTAATCTGTGTTTCATAGGAATAAGGATAAAAGGAGGGAACGATAAAGGAAAAAATCATAACCAGAATTACTACAACCAAGCTGACCATGGCTACCTTATTCTTCGCCAGACGCCGCATACCATCCTTCCAGAAGCCGACGCTTTCTCTCATGATTATCTGGCTTTCCTTCTCCTCCCTGGTTGCGGGCAGGAAATCCTCCGGCTTTAGCTTAAGCTGAAAACTTAAGGGATTCTCTTTCATTTTTACCTCCATTTTTTCCATGCCTGTCCCTTACTTTAATTTAATTCGGGGATCCACAATTTTATAAATAATGTCTACGACTACATTCATCAGAATAATCAGGGTTGCTAAAAAGATGGTGGTTCCCATAATCAAGGTATAATCACGCCCGTTAATGGCCTTAATGAACTCACCGCCCAATCCGGGAATAACAAAAATCTTCTCCACCACAAAGCTGCCCGTTACGGTGTAAGCCAGCATAGGCCCCACATAGGTAATTACGGGGAGGATTGCATTTCTTAAGGCATGCTTAAAAAGACTGACAAAACCGGATAGACCCTTTGCCTTTGCCGTACGCATGTAGTCCTGTCCCAATACATCCAGCATAGAAGAACGCATCAGGCGCATAATATAAGCGGTAGGGTAAAAAGCTAAAGCCGCAACCGGCATAATATAATGTCGCCAACTGCTTAATCCCATAGTAGGCAACCATTGCAGCTTAACCCCGATGAAATACATCAGCAGCGTACAGATAACAAAGCTTGGCACCGCTATACCACAGGTGGCCACTACAGAAATGAGACTGTCCAGAAATTTCCCTCTTTTCAAGGCTGATATACAGCCCAAAGGAATACCGATCAGCAGGGCAACCAGTACGGATATCCCCCCTAGTCTTGCAGAAATAGGAAATTTCATACTAATGATATCCATAACCGTACGGCCTCTCTGCTTCAGACTATCACCAAAATCTCCACGCAAAGCATCTGTCATGTAGGTAGCATAACGCTGCAGCAAAGGCTTATCCAGTCCATATTTTGCCTCCAAAGCTGCTGTTGCCTGGGGACTGATTGCCTTTTCCGAAAGGAAAGGACCTCCCGGCACCAGATTCATTAAAAAGAAGGTGATGGTTGCCACTGCCCATATGGTGACCAATGCCAGCAGCAGACGCTTTACAATATACTTCAACATACTAAAGTCTCCTCGTCCAAAAAAATAGAACCAAAGCGTTCAGTTGTGCTAAACCGCCCTGGTTCACATCACATTGACATTATCATACAAAGATACACCATTTTTGTCAACCGGAAAATGTTGCTTGAGCACCAATCCTATGCCAAGGAGCATAGCCTTTCCTCTACGCTTTTCACCAGTTCAATCTCTACCTCCAGCATATCCACTATCTGCTCTGACTTGTAATTCTTTTGCAGCAGTTTTTCGATGCTTCTCTCGATTCCTTTTTCAACAACGCTGCTTTTATGGAAATTTGCTAATTGAAATTTGCTAATTCGGTTTTAAAACAGATATTCACAAAAATGTAAAAAAGAGAGTAGCAGTTTTTAGCTGTGCTCTCTTTATTACTGTTTGATGTCCTCTTTAATCCAGATCCACCAGCTTCATTTGATTAATGGTAATGCGGTCATAAACCTTTGCAGACACAAAATTCTTGCTGGCAATGGTGGTCTCCGCTTCCATATAAAGGTCGATTCCCTTCGTTTCTGACAGATTTCCTGTAAGGGGAATATCCACGTAATAGACCACACCACTTTGCAGCCCATAATATTCCTTTCCATCAGTACCAGTCTTTTTCTGCAAATCACCTGTTTCAGGACGCCCTAATTTCCAATCCGGATTGGTCGTTCTATCCTCCACCTGTACGGTATTGTCCGGTCCCAGGGTAATGCTGACAGTACCTGTCGCTGCCTGATCTGCTGCCGTATAAATTCGGGCACGAATTTGCTTCTCGTCATCTCCCACAAAGCTGCTGTCTATAACCTGGAAGTATACCCGGTAAACAGGATCCTGTGCCATTGCCTCATCGTAGGGAACTGCAATAAAGGACTTTTGGGTGGTATCCTGGGTGGTATCCTGCGTACTTTCCACAAAACTTACTGAGGGAGCCTTCATGGATGCCCGATAAGCAGCCACCATGGTATTGATGGTTAGCTTAATCTCATCCTGATTGGTAGTAATGGCAGAATGTCCCATACCGGTATAGGTAACGTTCCCCCGGCTGTAAATATAATAATTGTTACGTACATCCCCCGGAGAACGGTCATATAGGTCATTATTATTTCCTGCCACTGAATTATCCATGGTATACCACACTACAATATCCCCTTCACCGTCGCCATCCCGATCGGATTCCAAATCCAACTGGTAGTATTGGGCATGGCCGGAGTTTACATTAATGGTCTCTTCTTTAAGCCGCGGCATCACATCTATAGAATCTGTCCTCGTGTCAGATGAAGATAGATTCTGACGAAACATGAAGTATACCTCCTTGAATTAGATTAACTATTTATTTCCAATTCAAGAGGCCACTCTCGTTACCATATTAATTCAATTAGCAACAAGAGCAGCGCCTCATTTCGCTTTCATTGCCAACCCTATCTTTGAAAAAAATGGTTAGCCCCTGAAAAATTTAATTCTGTATCTTAATCTAAATACCGTTGTTAAACCCATTAGAAACATACGCCTACCTGTCGGCTTAATTTAATGCTATTGATCTGTTGAGTCTTTCCCTGCTAAAACAGCCTTGTTAAATTAAGCCAATAGCCTTTTCCTCAATACTTTTTATCCTCTCAAGCTCCATATCCAGCATATTCGAGATTTCCTCAGCGGAATAGCCCTTTCTCAAGAGTTTTTCCACCATATAACTCATACCTTCTGCTCTACCTTCTTCTCTACCTTCTTCTCTACCTTCTTCTCTACCTTCTTCTCTGCCTTTGGCTCTACCTTCTTCTCTACCTTCTTCTCTACCTTCTTCTCTACCTTCTTCTCTGCCTTTGGCTCTACCTTCGGCTCTACCTTCTTCTCTGCCTTCGGCCCTGCCGCGAAGCAAAATATCCTTTGCTTCATAATCCAATACCTTGCCTCCCATAACCTCTACCACCTCCTTCTTAACCGCCACATGTTTTGCGGCCAATGCCTCTACTACCTTCTCCGACATTTCACAGATTGCTTTTTTGGTATATTCGTCCAGTCGCCCTGTTTCACACAGATTGTTCAGTCGTCTTACGATTTCCGAATAGGTCTCTCTTAGCTGTTCCCGTCTTAATTCACTCTTTTCAATGGCGGAAAACTGATCCTCAAAAGTAAAAATATAAAAGGGAATTAAAAATAACAGGTTCTTTTCAAAAATACTCCCGATGTCATAAGACTTAACCTTTAACGCCGGAATAGCATAGGAAACAGAGCCTCCGGATGTATTAATCTTGATGGTCAGCCTATCCGGTGTATGCCTGTTATGCCTTAAATACAAAATCGCCGAATCCGGAAAATTCACTTCTAACGTGTTTCCTTCCAGTTTTCCTTCCTTAAGCGCAATCTGTGAGTCATACTCATACATGCGGATGACCATAGTGCCGTCCGGTGTGCTTTGGCACTCCAGATGATAATGCTGAACCATGTTTCCAATGGAAATGGTAAAGGAGGAATCCGTAACACGCTTCTCCTGCTCCTTGGCAGGATACTTTAAGAAAAGCTCATTTTCCTTCAGGGTTACTTTTTCTTCCCCGGTATAGGATTCGTGAAACACTTCATTTACCACCGGAATGATCAGTTTACTGCAGTCCGTAAGCAATGTACGGAAAACATCATCATAGGGAGTATTGTAATTTCCCATATCTTTTCCTTTCTTCCCCTTTTTCTCTATGTTTAGGGAAAAAATCTCCCGATTACACATCCCCGACAAAATAATAATCAATATACTAAAATACGAATATATCTTTAAGTTCCAAGCATATATTTGTGTAGTTATATTATACGCTAAATTTGAAAAAACAACAATCCCCATACAAGGCATAGTACTTCTTTTTTCATCAGTTCTTTTGCTTTCTCACCGCTGATACCCGACACCTTCTTTCTGTCCATACTGGCCTACTATTATACTTTTTATGGCAACTGCTGATTTTTCTCCTTTAGAGTCCGGCCTGCAAAAAAATATAGTACAAAAATCCGATAACATTATTACTATACTCCAAATTCACACTTATGTCCAGACAAATTATTGCCAAGTATCTTCCGCTTATTGTCTCACTGCTATCCAAAATGACTCCGGTAAAAATATTGCTCATGGGTACACGCCTGCCCCTTCATCACCAACATCAACAGCCCCTCCATTACCTGAGATAAGCTGAGTGCAGGATTCAGCCCTCTCCCCTTTTGCCAGATAGCTTCAACAGACAAGGGCAGTGGTTCCAGCAAATTAAATAGTTCCTTTTCCTCAGGAGTTAAAAAAGGTAATTCCTTCTCTATAATTGGTTTTTGCCCCACCAGAAGCTTTCCCATTTCTTCTGCAAATTCCCGAGGCGAAAGAAGAATGCCTGCCCCCTGCTTAATCAGTAAATTACAGCCTCTGCTTAGTTCCTCCGTAATCCTTCCCGGCATAGCATAAACCTCTTTTCCCTGTTCCAGAGCCATATCCACCGTAATCAGAGTTCCGCTTTTTTCCTTGGCCTCAATCACCACTAAAATTTCTGCCAATCCACTGATCAGACGATTACGCATAGGGAATAATCCTGCCTGAGGCCTTGTATAGGGCGGGTTTTCAGAAATCAGGCAGCCACTCTCCTGTAAGCGTTCATACAGAGGTCGGTTTTCTTTGGGATAACATACTTCCACTCCACTTCCCAAAACCCCCACACTGGCTCCTCCCTGTTCCAGGGCTGCCCACTGACTGATTCCATCTATCCCTCTGGCCATCCCACTGACAACCACCAGTCCCTGCCCTGCCAGAGCCCGCCCTAACTCCTTTGCTGCCAGAGCACCATAAGCTGAACAATTTCTTGCTCCCACAACAGCTATCCCCGGCTGATAAAGGTATTCCTTCTGTCCCTTTTGATACAAAACCATAGGGGGATCAGGAATAGCTTTTAGCTTCTTAGGATAGTCCCGGCTATTGATACAGCAGAAACAAATCCCTTTCCTCTGCAGTTTTTCCCATTCTTTCTCCAGTTCCCACTTAAGACGATGCTGCTCTATAGAGTTTCTTTGTTTCTCCATAAGCGGCAGCTTCGGATCTTTGGCTCCCTGTTCATATAATTCTTTTGGGCTCACGACTTCCATAAGCCGCCTCATCGTGGTCCTTCCGATACCGGGTACATTATCCAGCCAATAATAATACAACTCCTTTTGCATACTTATCTCATTCCTTTCTAAAGAGATGTC
>JBJELR010000357.1:0-5836 GCA_051879255.1 Lachnospiraceae bacterium
TACAGACAGGTATCCGTACTGTTCCCGGTAAGCTCCCCGGTCAACACATAGGTAGAATCCGTAATCAGCCTAAGCTGCCCTTCTTCAGGCTGATCCGGATAAAAATGGGTTGCCTGTCCACCGCAGCCGGGATTACTGATAATGACGATTTTAAGTCCCCTGCCTTTGGCCTCAAGCAATGCCGGTTCTAGCTGTTCAATAATTTCTCTGGAACCGGCAAGATATAACCGCATTTGGCAGCCTAAAATAATATTATAGGCTTTAGCCCGGATATTCTCCGCTCCCTGTATGGTAAGATACCCCTCTTTGCTGCTCATCATCTTCGGCATATGCGTCAGAAGATAATCCTTATCTTCTCTAAGACTTCTTAGATGATTATCAATAAATTCCTCCAATTCCACCGCTTCATAATGGGTAACTCCACCAGCCTCCTGCAGCATGGCTGCCCCCTTGTCTGCAAGAACATTCAAGGCACCATACACATTAGACCTGGAAATTCCGGTCAATTTACTGGCCTCATAGCCGGTTAGTTTCCCATGCTCAATCAGACAAAGATAAAGAAGGGCTTCCTGGCGGCTAAGATGAAATTTCATTAATCTCTCAATAATCTCTGCTTTTTTCATGCTTTAACCTTAAAATTTATAGTAGTTTTTTTTAGTACTACTATAGTAAATTACTCCTATCTCCAATATCTGTCAAGCTTTTTTCAAAAATTGATTTTAAAAAAAATTAAATCCACTGAAAAAACAGAAATCCTGTAAAGAAATATGCTTTACAGGATTTCTGGTACTATCTGTTCTCAATTTGCCAATCTATTGGGGTAATCCCATTGTTTTCCAGAAAAGTATTCGCCTGACTGAAATGCCTGCATCCAAAAAACCCTCGATAGGCTGATAAGGGACTGGGATGCGGTGCTTTCAAGATCAGATGTTTTTTATTGGTCAGCATAGAGCTTTTGTTCTGTGCCGGTCTTCCCCAAAGAAAGAATACGATTGGTCTGTCCAGGTCATTTACTGCTCTGATTACCGCATCGGTAAACTGCTCCCAACCATGTCCCTGATGGGAATTAGCCTGGTGTGCCCGTACGGTTAATACCGTATTCAGCAAGAGGACACCTTGATCTGCCCATTTTTTTAAATAACCGTTGTTGGGAATATAGCAGCCCAGATCGGACTCCAGCTCCTTATAAATATTTTGCAGAGAAGGGGGAATTTCCTTTTGCTGTGGTAATACGGAAAAACTCATTCCATGGGCCTGATTTTCATTATGATAAGGATCCTGCCCAAGTAAAACCACCTTGACTGCATGAAGAGGGGTACAGTGAAAAGCATTAAAGATATCCTCAGCCGGTGGATAAATCACCCGACTGGCATATTCCTGTTTTACAAATGTAAACAGCTTTCTGTAATACTCCTTTTTAAATTCCGGCTGCAAAGCTGACAGCCAGTCATTTTGTATCATTGCCATGGATATCTCCTTTTTCCCACTTACATTCATCCTCTCCTGATTTTTGCCGCCAATATTCACAGACGTACAGAAATCCCCTGGCTATGCAAATAATTCTTAACCTGTCGAATTTCCAATTCCTTATAGTGAAATAGTGATGCTGCCAACGCCGCATCTGCCTTACCTACAGTAAGCGCATCCCTAAAATGCTGAAGGTTTCCTGCACCTCCGGAGGCAATAACCGGGATATTGACTGCTTCTGCAACCTGCCTGGTCAGTTCAAGATCATAGCCTGATTTTGTCCCATCACCGTCCATACTGGTTAAAAGAATTTCTCCGGCTCCCAGGCTTTCTGCTTTCATTGCCCATTCCACTGCGTCGATACCGGTATCCAGCCTTCCACCATGCTTATAAATATTAAAGCCTTCCCCATTGGGTATTCTTTTTGCATCAATGGCAACAACAACGCACTGGCTTCCGAATTTATCTGCTGCTTCAGAAATAATTTCCGGTCTGTCGATTGCAGAAGAATTAACGGAAACCTTGTCTGCTCCCTCTCTCAGCAGAGCCTTAAAATCCTCTACTGATCTGATTCCTCCCCCTACAGTGAAGGGAATAAATACCTTTTCTGCTACTCTCCTGACCATTTCCAATACAGTCTGTCTTCCGTCAGAGGAAGCAGTGATATCCAGAAAAACCAGCTCGTCTGCACCGGCCCTATCATAGGCAGCCCCAATTTCAACAGGGTCACCTGCATCTTGGAGATTAACAAAGTTAACCCCTTTTACCACCCGTCCGTTATGTACATCAAGACAGGGAATTATTCTTTTGGTAAACACTGCATATCCTCCCGTCCTATTTTTAAAAAATTATCCAATATTTTCAAACCGGCCCCGGAACTTTTCTCCGGATGAAATTGACAGGCAAATACATTCTCTTTTTCAATCGAAGCATGGATGGATAAGCCATATTCAGTCGTTGCTGTTACAATTTCCTTATCCTTCGCCTGTAAGTAATAGGAATGTACGAAATAAACGTAGGTTTCCTCCGGCAAGTTCCTATACAGTCTGCTCTTTCCTGTAAAGGTAAGAGAGTTCCAGCCTATATGAGGAATTTTTAGTCCTTCTTTATCGGGAATGCGCTTTATTTCTCCTCTTAAAACCCCCAGTCCCCTGACGCCGGGACATTCTTCACTTTTATCAAAAAGAAGCTGCAGTCCTAAGCATATGCCAAGAAAAGGGATTTTTTCTTCTACAACTTGTTCAATAACCGGAATTAAAGAATACCGCTCAAGCTTCTCCATGGCATCTCCAAAGTTACCCACTCCAGGTAAAATTACCTGATTTGCCTTTAAAATGGTATCCGGCTTTCTTGTGACTACCGCTTCTTTGCCCAAATAAGCAACTGCTTTTTCCACACTTTTTATATTGCCTGCATCATAGTCAATTATTGCTACCATAGTCTCCTTATTCCTCTGCCATCTGAAGCATTTCTTCCTCGGGTGTCATCTGAAAAAGTTCTTCTTCCTCCGGTAATCTGTCTTCCTGGCTAATCTCTGAAGCTACTGCCTCGCTGTCTGCATATTCTGTACCATTTACAATTGCCTGAAGTTTTTTTGTATATACCAAGTCACTCTTTTCTTCAATCAAAGCGTAGGCATCCTCTTCCGTCAAACCATAATTAGTACTTAATATGGACAAAATCTCCATATATACCGTATTTACCTCATCTGTTGCACCATAGCTTCCAGCCAGGGTATAGGCATCATCCTTTACATGAACACCTTCAATAAGGTAATGCAGGGCTTTAACCTCATCGCCAATCTTAAGAAAGCTGTTATAGCTGTCCAGATTGATCTGCATTTTCATAATGGCCCTGGAGGACTGAAACCTTTCTTCATCACCTTCATCCAGATTTTCTCCATAAAACTCCCGATAGGCAGCCTTGTATTCCTCCTGATTATAAGCCTCTCTGGCTGTAGTCAGTGTAAATAGAGGGGGAATAAGGAACTCAAGCAGCAAAATAGCCACAAGCAGCGATGCCGCAAGAATGGTAGTCGCAATTACCCGTTTTTTAGGAAGCCGTTTTTCCGGTTTTTCCGGCTTATCCGAATTTTCTCCCTTACCTTTTTTTTCTTTTTTAGGCTTTTTCTCCTTCTTCGGTTTGGGCGGCTTCTTTTCTTTTTTCTTGGCCTTTCCGCCTTCTTCTCCCTGTTCTCCCTTTTTCTTCTTATCCTTTTTAGCAGCTTTTACTTTCTTTTTATCTACTCCCTCTTTATCCAGTTCTGAAAGAATCTCTTTGTTTTCTTCCGAGAGATTCATATTTCCTGCTTCTTCAGGGTCTAATTCATCCGTATCTTCCTCAAAAAGAAGTGAAAGCAATTTTTTGATTGGGGATTTCGGTTTCTGATCGTCGGTATTCTGATCATCTTCAGTGCTGTTTCCTTTTTGTGTCTCCTCCCCTTCCTCCTGATCTGGTTCATTTGCTGACCGATCTTCCAGTAGGGAATCTAAATCTGCCATACTGAATACCTGTTCTTCTTCAGTAGGCAAAATAGAATCATCTAATGCTTCATTATTATCCGCTTTATCCAAAAGTTCCTTTATATCAGAGAATTCTTCATGATCCTCAAAATCTAAATCCGAGAAGGTTTCGTTTTCTTCATCAGGCTTCATCTCCACCGCCTCTTGTGCGTTGGCCCGGGCTGCATCCAGTAATGCATCAATACTCTCCTCTGACATCATATCGTCTGAAGGAAAGTCAGTCTCCTCAAAATCCTGTGAGCTTTGTTGAATCTCTGCCATCAGCTGCTCTAAGGAATTCGTAGATAAATCATCATGTTCCGTATCTTCTTCGGGTTTTTCTTCCTGTACAGGTTCTGCCTCTATTTCTTCCTCTTTTGTATCCTCCGCTACAGGCTCTGCTTCTACTTCCCCTATTGCTTCCTCCGCTATAGGTTCTGCTTCTACTTCCTCTATTGTTTCCTCCGCTATAGGTTCTACCTCTATTTCTTCCTCTATGACATCTTCCACTGCGGGTTCTGCTTCTACTTCCCTTATTGCTTCCTCCGCTATAGGTTCTGCTTCTACTTCTCCTATTGCTTCCTCCACTATAGGTTCTGCTTCTATTTCTTCCTCTATGACATCTTCCGCTACAGGTTCTTCTTCTTCCTCTATTGCTTCCTCCGCTATAGGCTCTGCTTCTACTTCACCTATTGTTTCCTCCGCTATAGGCTCTACCTCTATTTCTTCCTCTATGACATCTTCCGCTACAGGTTCTTCTTCTTCCTCTATTGCTTCCTCCGCTATAGGCTCTGCTTCTACTTCACCTATTGTTTCCTCCGCTATAGGCTCTACCTCTATTTCTTCCTCTATGACATCTTCCGCTACGGGTTCTGCTTCTACTTCTCCTATTGCTTCCTCCGCTATAGGCTCTACCTCTATTTCTTCCTCTATGACATCCTCCGCTTCGGGCTCTGCTTCTATTTCCTCTTTTATATCCTCCGCTATAGGTTCTGCTTCTTCTTCCTCTATTACTTCCTCCGCTTCGGGCTCTACTTCCATTTCTGTTTCCTGTACGTCTTCCTGCGGATTTACATCAAAAGATGTCCTATTTCCAGCGGGTTCCATTGCTTTTAACAGTTCGTCCAAATATTCTTCATTTGATTTCATCTTCTTTCCTCCGCAAAGATTTTTCTACTGTCTAGTTTACCATACTCTTTACTTTTATACAATTTGATTTAGTAGGAATATCAAGGGTTCTTTCTGGATAGAAAGTCCTTTATCTTTAATCTCCTCCGGGAGGTGATATAAGCTGGAATGTACTCTGATTAATTTTGCCTTTTGATTAAGAAAGGTAATCTTTTCAGCAGGCCAACGGATAACTGAAGGATATTTCATTCCTACTCCCAATTCTAAAATGCAAATACTTTTATTCAGAGTTCCCTGCAGCCACTTTGTAAAAGAATTCCATTGAGCAAGGTAACCTTCTTCACTATACCTGGAAACACCTATATGGTTCATCACCAATTTTTTACCGCAATGTGGGCAACAAGGCTCTTTGCCCTGTTCAATCTCTGCTAAGTAAGCCTTAGCCGGATAAATATCACTTGTGCAAACTGCTTCACACTGTAAGGTGTGATAACTTCCACAGGGAGCAACTATTCTCTCTTTTTTTAAATCTGCCCGATAAATTTGATCATCATTACATAGGGTTATCAGAAAATAATCCTTATTTTTTAAAAGTTTCGCCAGGATATCATAAGCATCATCAATCTCACTTTTCTCCTGGCTATCTAAATATTTCATTCTGGTATATTCTTCGAAAATGGTATTTCGAAGTTCTTCTTCTATCTGTAATTCAGAAAAAGAGTTTTGAAAAGCTTCTCCTA
>JBJELR010000358.1:0-5828 GCA_051879255.1 Lachnospiraceae bacterium
TACAATCATAGATCCAAGCCAGTTAGAGTTAAACGATAAAGTTGTTACCATCAAACGTGTAACCAAAACCGTAAAGGGTGGACGTAATATGCGTTTCACTGCTCTGGTAGTAGTAGGTGATGGTAATGGCCATGTTGGCGCAGGACTGGGCAAAGCTATCGAAATTCCTGAGGCAATCCGTAAAGGAAAAGAAGACGCCATGAAGCATCTGGTTGAGATTGCCATGGATGACAACAAATCCATTACACATGATTTTATCGGCAAATTTGGTTCTGCAAGCGTTTTGCTGAAGAAGGCTCCTGAAGGTACCGGTATTATCGCAGGAGGTCCTGCACGTATCGTGTGTGAGCTTGCAGGCATCAAGAATATTCGTACAAAATCTTTAGGTTCAAACAATAAGCAGAACGTGGTTTTAGCTACGATTGCAGGTTTAACAAACATCAAATCCCCTGAAGAAGTAGCTGCAAAGCGCGGAAAATCTGTTGAAGAAGTTATTGGCTAGGGAAAGTGCCGCAAAAGCGGCGGAATGAGAGGAAAAAATGGCAGATAAAATGTTAAAGATTACTCTTGTAAAGTCTCCTATTGGTGCTGTTCCTAAGAACAGAGCGGTTGTAGAGGCTATGGGTCTTAGAAAGCTGAATAAAACTGTTTTGATGCCTGATAATGACGCAACAAGAGGCATGATTAAAAAAGTAGGCTTCATGCTCAAAGTAGAAGAAGCATAAAGAAGGAGGTGTCAGAATGGAATTATCAAACTTAAGACCGGCAGCCGGTTCCAAACACAGTGATAATTTTAGAAGAGGCCGTGGACATGGTTCAGGCAACGGGAAAACTGCCGGTAAGGGGCATAAAGGACAGAAGGCTCGTTCCGGAGCACCCAGACCCGGTTTTGAAGGTGGTCAGATGCCTTTATACAGACGTATTCCCAAGAGAGGCTTTACCAATAGAAACTCTAAGGAAATCGTTGGAATTAATGTTAGTGCATTAGAAAGATTTGAAAATGGGACAACAGTTACTGTTGAAACCTTAATCGAATCCGGAATTGTTAAAAATCCCAGAGACGGAGTTAAGATCCTCGGAAATGGAGTATTAACCAAAAAGCTTGACGTAAAGGTAAATGCATTCAGTGCAGGTGCTAAGGAAAAGATTGAAGCTCTTGGTGGAACAACAGAGGTGATGTAATATGCTTACAACCTTGAAAAATGCATTAAAAATTAAAGAAATCCGTAAAAAGCTATTATATACCTTTGGTATGCTGGTTGTGATCCGTCTGGGGTCACAGCTTCCCGTACCGGGGGTTAATCGAGACTTTTTTGCCGGTTGGATGGCACAGCAGCTAGGTGGAGCATTCGATTTATTGGATGCTTTTACCGGCGGCTCCATGGAGAATTTTTCTATTTTTGCATTGAACATTTCTCCATACATCACATCTTCCATTATTATTCAGCTATTAACCATTGCAATCCCCAAACTGGAGGAGATGCAAAAGGATGGTGAAGATGGAAGAAAGAAGCTGGCATCAATCACCAGATACGTGACCGTAGGCCTTGCCCTGGTAGAGGCGGCAGCCCTTGCCATTGGTTTTGGAAGAAGTGGTCTTTTACAGGAATATAATATATTCAATATGATTACGGTTATTTTCGCCCTGACAGCAGGAAGTGCATTCCTGATGTGGGTTGGTGAAAGAATTACGGAAAAGGGTGTGGGAAATGGGATATCGATTGTCTTGGCAATCAATATTATTTCCAGATTGCCCCGGGATTTTCAGTCTTTGTATCAGCAGTTTATTCAAGGGAAAGAAATTGCGATAGGCGTTATTGCAGCAGTGATTATTGCTGCTATCATTATAGGCATGGTTATTCTGGTGATTATCCTGAATGATGCCGTACGCAAGATCCCTGTGCAGTATGCAAAAAAAATACAGGGAAGAAAAATGGTAGGCGGTCAAACCAGCAATATTCCTTTAAAGGTAAATACAGCAGGTGTTATTCCGATTATCTTTGCATCCTCGCTGATGCAGCTGCCGATTATCGTCTGCAGCCTGTTCAATATTACCGGAGAAGGTTTCTGGGGAGAAATACTTAAGGGGTTGAATTCTTCCAATTGGGTTAATCCTGCAATGCCCCAGTATAGTATTGGTTTGATAGTATATATCTTATTGGTAGTCTTCTTTGCCTACTTCTATACATCAGTTACCTTTAATCCATTGGAAATTGCAAATAATATGAAAAAACAGGGTGGTTTTATCCCTGGAATCAGACCTGGTAAACCAACCAGCGATTATCTGACCAGGATTTTAAACTACATTATTTTTATTGGTGCATGTGGACTTACAATCGTAGGTATTCTGCCCTTTGTATTCAATGGGTTATTCAGTGCAAGTGTTTCCTTTGGGGGAACCAGCCTGATTATTATCGTCAGTGTAATTCTGGAAACAATCAAACAGATTGAATCCCAGATGCTGGTACGTAACTATAAAGGTTTTTTAAATGATTAATCAGGCGGGGGCAGGACGGTTTCGTTTTGCCCCCTGTGCTTTTTTAGGGAGGAGTTTATGAAAATTATTATGTTGGGGGCACCGGGAGCAGGAAAAGGTACACAGGCAAAAATGATTGCCGACAAATATCATGTACCTCATATCTCTACCGGTGACATATTTCGCGCCAATATTAAAGAGGGAACAGCTCTTGGTATGGAGGCAAAAAAATATATGGATCAGGGCCAACTGGTGCCTGATGAACTTACGGTGAAAATTCTTCTGGATCGTGTGGCAAAGGAGGATTGTAAAAATGGCTATGTTCTGGATGGCTTTCCCAGAACTATCCCTCAGGCCGAGGTGCTGGATAAGGCACTGGCTGACTTGGGAGATAGTGTGGACTTTGCCATTGACGTAGAGGTTCCTGATGAAAATATTATCAAAAGGATGGGAGGAAGACGTGCCTGTCTGTCCTGTGGTGCCACTTACCATTTGGAACATATTCCGCCAAAAGCAGAAGGAATCTGTGACCGCTGCGGAAAGGAATTGATTTTAAGGGATGACGACAAGCCGGAAACCGTAGAAAAACGTCTTCACGTTTACCATGAGCAGACCAGACCCTTGATTGATTTTTATCGTGCAAAGGGAATTCTGAAAGAGGTAGACGGTACACGCAAGATGGAAGAAGTATTCAATGCGATTGTTGAAATCCTGGATTAAAGAAGCTTGGGAAAGGGTATGGTTTTATTATGGCTGTATCAATTAAATCAGAAAGAGAAATAGAACTAATGCGCCAGGCCGGAAAAATTCTGGCCAGGGTACACGATGAGCTGGGAGCGGCAATCAGGCCCGGTATATCTACCCTGGAAATTGACAGGTTGGGAGAAAAATTGATTCGTGAGTTTGATTGCATTCCCAATTTTTTAAATTACCATGGCTATCCGGCCTCCATTTGTGTTTCGGTAAATGAGGAGGTTGTCCATGGAATCCCCAGAAAAGACAGAATCCTCCAGGAAGGGGATATTGTCAGTCTGGATGCGGGGCTGATTTATAAAGGCTACCATTCCGATGCGGCCAGAACTCACCTGGTAGGAGAGGTCAGTCCTCAAATAAGAAAGCTGGTGGAAGAAACCAAAAACAGCTTTTATGCAGGAATTAAAATGGCCAGACCAGGAAACTATCTGTTTGATATATCCAATGCTATTGATGCCTATATTTCTCAGTTCGGGTATGGAATCGTTCGTGATTTGACGGGGCATGGAATAGGAAGCAGTCTTCACGAGGATCCACAAATTCCCAACTTTGCACAAAGAAGAAAGGGGATTAAGCTTCAGCCGGGAATGACACTGGCCATTGAACCCATGATTAATCTGGGAAGGGCTGATGTGGAATGGTTAGATGATAATTGGACGGTAGTGGCTGAGGACGGCCTTCCTTCGGCACATTATGAAAATACCATTCTGATTACCGAGGGAGAGGCGGAAATTCTGACCATAAGATCATAAGATAGAGGCAAATTTGGCCGGAAACTACTTGTATTTTCCGATGTCTTTAGTAGAATAGAAGGGGTGGCAGAGTTGAATAAAGAGAATGGAGCCGGAATGCTTGCTTCCTCCAAAGCAGGCCATGATGTGAATAAGGTTTATGTGGTGGTAAAGGAAGAAGGAGAATATTTCTGGTTGGCCGATGGCCGATGTCGAAGCGTTCTTAAACCCAAGAAGAAGAAAAAGAAGCATATTCAACTGATTAAGTATTTTTCGGATGATATACTGAATAAGGATATTCAGCAGGGGAAAAGTCTTTCGGATGAGGAAATCAGACGAGTGCTTAAGGCTTATGAGAAGTGCAGGAAAGTGAAGGAAAGTAAAGGATAATTAAACAGGAAAATGATACAGGAGGAAAATCAATGTCTAAGTCCGATGTAATCGAAATCGAAGGAACGGTAGTAGAGAAATTACCCAATACCATGTTTCAGGTGGAACTGGAAAACGGTCATAAGGTATTGGCACATATCAGCGGTAAGCTGAGACAGAACTTTATTCGTATTTTACCCGGTGATAAAGTCACTCTGGAATTATCTCCCTATGATTTAAGTAAAGGAAGGATTATCTGGAGAGATAAATAAGGGGATAAATGCGTACTTTGAAAAGCCGCCTGGAAATGCTTGACAGGTGGCTTTTTCCATGATATACTGTAAAACGGTCTTTTTATGAAAAGGAGATATCAACTGAAGGCGGGTATCTTTCTTTTCAGGAAACAAGGAGGTGTAAACATGAAAGTTAGATCATCAGTAAAACCAATTTGTGAAAAGTGCAAAATCATTAAAAGGAAGGGTGCAATCAGAATTATCTGTGAGAATCCCAAGCACAAACAAAGACAGGGCTAATTCATTACAAAATGACCGGAATTAGCAGACTGCCGCATTATTTTGAGTAGAAATAAGGAATGTTTCTTCTGAAGGGATAGGAGATTGATACTGACGGAAGGAACAGTAAAGATAATGGAACGTACATCGTGTGGTACGGGAAATTACTTTTTGATACCGAGAATAATGTAACACAAATGGTGCAATTTGTTTTCAGAAGGAAAACAGCATCCGAGTATCGGATAAGCCGGATGGATATCCGGCCGGGTAAAATGAATAAAGTTTTACCCCAATCAATTAGTAACAATGACAAAAAGGAAAACGGAGGAAACGTAAATGGCTCGTATCGCAGGTGTTGATTTACCTAGAGAAAAACGTGTGGAAATCGGTTTAACTTACATCTATGGAATTGGCAGAGTAAGTTCTAACAAGATTTTAGCAGAGGCCGGTGTTAACCCTGACACTCGTGTCAGAGAGTTAACGGATGATGAAGTAAAAAGAATCGCTGAGGTTGTGGACAGAACGATGACTGTAGAGGGTGATTTAAGGAGAGAAATCGCTCTGAATATCAAGAGATTACAGGAAATCGGATGCTACAGAGGAATTCGCCACAGAAAAGGCCTTCCTGTTCGTGGACAGAAAACGAAGACCAATGCAAGAACCAGAAAAGGTCCTAAGCGTACTGTGGCCAATAAAAAGAAATAGCATAAATGAGACTATTTCTTTTTAGAAGAAATAGCATAAAAGTGTGTAAAGTAGGTAAATAAAGATTCAAGTTGAGAAAGTAGGTTAGTTTAAAATGGCTAAAAAAGTTGCAAAAAAAGTAACAAAAAAGCGTGTTAAGAAAAACGTTGAACGCGGACAGGCACACATTCAGTCTTCCTTTAATAATACCATCGTAACATTAACGGATGCTGAAGGTAATGCATTAAGCTGGGCAAGTGCCGGTGGTCTTGGTTTTAGAGGTTCAAGGAAATCTACTCCATA
>JBJELR010000359.1:0-5808 GCA_051879255.1 Lachnospiraceae bacterium
TGTAACACCAAATGGTATGATATTTGGAAAAACAGTTGGGGTTGATACGTTATCACCAAGTAAAAAAGATGTCAAACAATTATATGAATATATTAATAATGGCAAATACCATAAATAGTAGAGGAGGAGATTATTAGTGACAAAACAACAGATGGAATTTCTTAAAGAATTGGAATCAATACAATACTATTGTATAAATGTCGCATTATGTAAAAAGGAAGAAATTAATGATATGGAAAATTTTTGTATGATGTAACTTCTGAAGTTATCTACAGGATAATGGAAGTGCTAGATGGCGATGGAGAACATACATCGAAATATAATATTGTTAGCGTGCAGAATGGTGAAATAATTAATGATAAAATTCAGCTTCATGATGCATGTGTAGAATTTTTGGAAAATAATAAAAAGACTTAATTTTAAAGGAAGATAACAAGAATTCATAAAGGTGGTGTTTCAAACAGGCAGAATCCCATGATGCCAGAAGCAGACAGAAAACCTCTGTCAGAGAATCAGATTTACCAGATAACTTTTAACGGATTTTTTTAAAAGAGGGGAAAAATGAGAATGGAGAAAAGAGTAAAATCAATTATCGCACTGTTTATTTTTGTCCTGTGCATGGCAAGTCCCGTTGCCGTACAGGCATCAAACGAGGAGGAGTCTGCCCCCAAAGCAGTGGTATTCCTCCTGGATGCAAGTGGGAGTATGAAAACCAATGATCCCAACCGATACGCCATAGATGGGATCGCACAGCTAATCTATACCCTGCCGACGAATTATGAGGTGGGCTTTGTGGCCTATAATACGGAAGTTTGTGCCGGACAGCCTCTTCTGGATAATGATCAGAGGGGGAAAATTATGGAATTAGCCAACGGAATACAGTACAGCGGCTACAGCAATGCCGGAGCCGGACTAAAGCAGGCAGTGGCTTTCCTGGAAGAGAGTCCGGCAGTAGAGAAAACCATCGTTATGCTCTCCGATGGGGAATTTTTGATGGCCAGTGAAGAATTGACCAGACAGTCTCAGGAAAGCTATCAGAGGGCTATAGAGACAGCCAAAGAAGATGGGATCAGGATTCAGGTAATCGGCCTGGGTGAAGAGATGGAGGATACGGACAATTCTATTTTCCAGGCAGCGGTTCATACCGGAGGAGGAACCTGGTATACCCCGCAGGCATTGGAAATCCAGACGGCAATCGACTCCATTCTCAATGATCGGCTTCAGGTCAGACAGATGACGGCGGCGATTATTGATGCAGATGGGAGTCTGGAGGATGTTACCATAAAGCTTCCCTTTTCCCATGCCAGCAAGGTACGGGTTTTGCTAACCAGTAATTCTGCCATAAAAAATCTGAAAACCAACTTTAAGGCCCAGAAGGCAAGTCAGATCAATGGGGAGAGATATTCCCTCATTGAGGTGGACAGGCCTCAGGGTGATCAGTTGGAGATCAGCTTTATGGGGACAGCAGGAAATCAGGTCAGAATTGCGTTGATTCCTGAGTACAGAGTAGCTTCCCGGGCAGAGGTCAGTTATGAGGATCAGCTTCCGGCTGACGAAGGGGCTGTCGATTATGACAGAACTGCTGCAATTACCTATACCTTCTATGATGCAGACAATGACAATATCCGGCTATGGATGGAGGAGTATTTTCAGCATGGACGGATTATCCTGCAAACCGGGGAGGAGCAGGAGGAGGCAGCGCTGGCGGATGGGCAGTTGGCCAGCAAAAAGGCAGTTACCGCAGATACCCTTCTGGAAGTAGACTTTGACTGTCTGGCACTTCCGGTCAATGTACTTGCCATTACTCCCGTTATAGTGGAATTGGAGGGGCCTCCGTCTCTGCCTGAGGAGCCACCCTATGTACTGTATGGTATTATTGCGGCAGCGATCGTTGGGATAGCCGCAGTTGTGCTCTACAGAAGAAATAAGCCCCGACCCCAGAGCCTTCCCGAAAATGACAGCCGTCCTGCACCGGGCAAGGCCAGCTATGTAGGAAAAATCAATCTATACATTACCCGGACACCGTCAGGACAGGATATCCGGCCATTATCCTATGATCTGTTCAGATTGCCGTCTACTAAGGTGATTTCTCTTGCAGAGCTGTTGGAAAGCTGTGGGATTAAGGAGAACTTTGAAGGGGCAGAGCGGATTTACATCAACTCAGGACAGGGAAGGAGCATTATCCTGACCAATCAATCCGATTGCTGCATTATGAAAAGTGGGGAAATTTTGATGAAGCAAAAGAGCTATCAGCTCTTTGAAGAGGCGAAGGTGGATATCACCTTTGAGGATGAGATCAGTGAATTGACCTTCCAGTATAAAGGATTAAAGCCGTCACAGATGCGTTGAGAAGGAGTTGTTTGTCATGCTTTATCTGTTTGATGATATGATAAATTTTCGCGAAATTTTTTGCCATTCATCGGAATAACTTTGTAAAATTCATAATTACAGCATAAAGACAAAATAAGTTACAGATATGAGGATCGTGTAGAGATGCATGGTCCTTTTATAATGCAGAAAACTGAGTATGACAAAAATCAATTTTAGAAAAAATAAAAAAATACTTGCATTATAGTTTGGAATGTAGTAAGATATTCAAGTGTCAAGCGGAAAAAATATAGGGCTATCGCCAAACGGTAAGGCAACGGACTCTGACTCCGTCATTTCAAGGTTCGAATCCTTGTAGCCCTGCTAAAAAAACCTCATTAGTGGAAGCTAATGAGGTTTTTTGTGTCTACAGCCCGCCTCAACAATTTTAATTGTTGGGGGTTATTTTTGGTATGTCTATGATAAAATATTGAACCTGTTTTTAAAATAGAGTAAAATAATTGATAGATTTTAATTAAGGGGGAGATTAGTATGTCAGAGAAACCGGGAATTAAGCTAAAGAGGGAGATTTCGATTATTATAACAGTGCTCCTGTTTTTCTTGTTTACAGGGGTTATTTATAATCATTCCTATTCTTCCAATCATGAATTGTCTCAAATGCCGGAAAGTCGAAACACAGGAGAATTGATAGCTTTAGCCAATCAAAATGAGGAATCAACGCTTGTAAAGACGACGAAAAAAGAGGAAGAAAAACAGAGTAAAACAAAGCAAAAGGAAACAAAAGCTACAGATACTGAATTAAGTACACTAAAGGTTCATTTTATTGATGTGGGACAAGGAGATGCCACACTCCTCATCTGTGATGATGAGGCCATGCTGATTGATGCAGGAGACAATACGAAGGGTACGGTGGTTCAAAGCTACCTGACAAAACAAGGGGTAAAAAAGCTGAAGTACCTGGTGTTGACCCATCCTGATGCAGATCATATTGGCGGTGCGGATGTTATCGTTACTAAGTTTGCCATTGACAATGTTTTTATGTCCGGCTATACCAAAACCAACAAAACGTATAATGAGTTAATTGAGGCACTGAATTATAAAAATTATAAGTGGTCTACTCCATCTGTTGGAAGTACATATACGTTGGGAAGTGCGACCTTTACTATTCTTGCTCCCAATAAAAACTATTCTGATCCTAACAACACATCAATCGCATTGATTGTACAAAATGGAAATAATAGATTTCTTTTCACAGGGGATTGTGAAGAAGCTGCAGAAGCAGATATTTTAGAAAATGGCATCAGTATTGATTGTGATGTATTTAAAGCAGGACATCATGGAAGTAAAGCATCCAACACAGAAAGCTTTTTAAAAAAGGCCACACCGGAATATGTTGTGGTAAGCTGTGCAGAAGGAAATTCATATGGACATCCCCATGCAGGACCCATGAACAGCTTTCGAAGCATGGGGATGAAATTATTTCGAACGGATGAGCAGGGTTCAATCATTGCTGAAGCTGATGGAACAAAAATCACCTGGAATGCATCACCTACCGATAGTTGGACACCGGGGGAACCTACCGGCAGTTCAGGCAGCAGCACAAGGATAAGCAGTGGAAGCGGTTCAAAGCAGAACAGGGAAAGCGGCGATGCAGCACAGGCACAAAGTATTCCACAAACGAAGACACAGAGTGCATCGGAACAGGCATCTGCATCAGAACCGGCTCCAACACCGGAGCCGGCGCCACAGCCTACGCAGAATGAATCGGCAGGATCATGCTGGCTTGCAGCTACCGGTGAGAAATATCATTCCATTAATAACTGCGGAAGAATGAATGCAAGTAAGGCCAGACAGGTTACTATCCAGGAAGCGATAAATATGGGATACGGAAAATGCAGCAAATGCTGGTAAAAAGGTGGGTGATTAATCATAGGAGCAGCCCGGTAAAATTTTTTGTGTAGGAGAAAAAAGAAAAAAGTGCTATACTGTAGTTGCTTTGATTTGTTTTTATTTGAGGAGGTATACTTATGTTAGACAAAAAGGTAGTGGAACTGCTGAACCAGCAGGTGAACAAGGAATTTTATTCAGCCTATTTATATCTGGATTTTTCCAATTATTACTATGATCATGGTCTGGATGGTTTTGGCAACTGGTTTAAGGTTCAGGCTCAGGAAGAAAGAGATCATGCAATGCTGTTTATTCAGTATTTGCAGAATAATGGGGAGAAGATAGAGTTAGGGGCGATTGACAAACCTCAAATCGATAAAACCAGCCCCAAAACGGTTCTGGCAGAAACTCTTAAGCATGAGCAGTATGTGACAGGTCTGATTCATCAGCTTTACGATGCGGCACAGACGGTGAAGGATTTTCGCACCACACAGTTCCTTGACTGGTTCGTGAAGGAGCAGGGAGAAGAAGAAAATACGGCAGAGAACCTGATGAAACGCTATGAGCTTTTCGGAGATGATCCCAAGAGCCTGTACATGCTGGATAATGAGCTGGGAACCAGAGCCTATTCTGCTCCCAGCCTGGTGCTGTAGAATGAATCCAAAGAAAGTTATCTGTCCCTGCTATGATGTCACCAAAGGGGATATCATTTGTGCTCTGGAGAGAGGGGCAACCTGTTTTAAGGAGGTAAAAAAATGCACTAAGGCAGGGACGGCCTGTGGAAAATGTAAGGGTAAAGCAAAAAAATTTACGAAAAAGATGCTGCAGCATTAGATATAGAAGGAATTTTCCTGTATAGTGCAGCAGAATGGATAGGAAGAAAAATGTACAGCTTTAAAAGTCGTGTAAGATTCAGCGAAACCGACCAGGAAAGAAGGCTTAGGCCGGAAAGCATTGTAGATTATTTTCAGGATTGCTCCACCTTTCAATCAGAGGATTTGGGAATGGGAATTCTTCCATTGCAGCAGAGGAATCTGGTATGGGTACTATCTTATTGGCAGATTGTAATTGATGAATATCCATTGCTTGGAGACTACATTACTATCTGTACGCAGCCCCATGAGTTCAGAGGCTTTATGGGACTGCGTAATTTTTGGCTGGAAAACGCCGGAGGAGAGATGCTTGTACGAGCTAATTCACTATGGACCCTTCTGGACAGTAAGACCATGCGACCCAGGCGGATTCCGGAGGATATTAAAGAGGCATATCCACTGGGAGAAAAAATCCCCATGAGCTATGAGCCCAGAAAGGTGACAATTACCGGAGAAGAAACAGCCTTGGAGCCGATGACTGTAAAGAGGTGCCATTTAGACTGTAACGGACACGTTAACAATGGACAATACATCCATATCGCAGGCTTATTTTTGCCAAAAGACAAGCATATTCATAAGCTGCGGGCAGAGTATAAAGCACAGGCCCATTTGGGGGATATTCTTTTTCCTTACCGCTATTGGGATGAAGAAAAAACGATAATTACTCTTTGCGATAAGGAAAAAAATCCGTATGTGATTACAGAATTTATCTGAGATGAAA
>JBJELR010000360.1:0-5805 GCA_051879255.1 Lachnospiraceae bacterium
TTCTGTTAACCAAGCCGGATTTGATTATTCTGGATGAGCCTACCAACCACCTGGATATGTCCTCTATTGCCTGGCTGGAAACTTATCTTTTAACTTATAAGGGAGCTGTTCTTCTGGTCTCCCATGACCGTTATTTTCTGGATAAAATTGCAGGAAAGGTAATTGAGCTGGATCAGGGGAAGGCTACCGTCTTTCAGGGTAATTACTCTGCCTATTCCCAGAAAAAGGAAGCCTTAAGAACCGCCCAGTGGAAGGCTTATTTAAAGCAGCAGCAGGAAATTAAGCATCAGGAGGAAGTGATTGATAAGCTGAAATCCTTTAATCGGGAAAAGTCCGTCAAACGGGCAGAAAGCCGGGAAAAAGCCCTGAGCAAAATCCAGCTTCTGGAAAAACCTACAGAAGGTCACAGCCAGATGAAGCTGAATCTTACGCCTTACCTGACCAGTGGAAATGATGTTCTGGAGGTTAAAGGACTCTCTAAATCCTATCCTTCTCAGGTTCTTTTTTCTAACCTGGATTTTTCCCTGAAAAGGGGAGAACACGTTGCCATTATTGGGGATAATGGAACCGGAAAAACCACCCTGTTAAAAATCATTAACGGTCTTATTCCTGCGGATGAGGGCTCCATTACCCTGGGAACCAATGTAGAAATCGGCTACTATGACCAGGAGCATCAGGTATTGCATAAGGAAAAGACTCTGATAGAGGAAATTTCTGATGATTATCCCTATCTCACCAACACCCAGATTCGTAACACCCTGGCAGCCTTTCTTTTTACCGGGGATGATGTGTTTAAGCAGATCGGCGCCTTAAGCGGTGGTGAACGGGGACGGGTTTCTCTGGCCAAGCTAATGCTGTCGGAAAGCAATTTTCTGATCCTGGATGAGCCTACCAACCATCTGGATATTCTATCCCGGGAAATTCTGGAAACGGCTATTAACCACTATGAGGGAACCCTGCTTTATGTTTCTCATGACCGTTATTTTATCAACAAAACGGCCCATCGTATTCTGGATTTATCCGACCTTACGCTGACAGGTTACCTGGGAAACTATGACTATTATCTGGAAAAGCGCCCTCAGACACCTGCTGATATCAGCCTTAGGGCTTTCCCTGCTGCTTCGGTAAAATCTGACTCTCCTTCCACCCAAAAGGAGGATTACAAATTAAGAAAAGAGGAGCAGGCAGCCAGAAGAAAAAAAGAAAATGCGATTAGGAAAACTGAGGAAGAAATCTCTCAAATCGAAACCCGGCTTTCCTGGCTGGATGAGGAAATGACCAGCCCGGAAAATTGCAGTAATTCCTGTAAGCTGGGAAAACTGCAGGCAGAAAAGGAAGAATGGGAAGATAAACTTTTGATGCTAATGGAAAAATGGGAGGAGCTGTCTACTTAAAGACTGCTCCTCCCTTATGATTTTTCTTATTTTTTAGAGGCTTTTTTCCAATTCTTCGCGAACAGCCTTAATAAATTCCTGACTGTTTAGTACCTGCACATCCTTTAAAGAAGTAATTAAGGCCAAGTCCTTCGTCATCCTTCCCTGCTCAATAGTAGATAAGGTTGCCTTCTCCAGCTTGTCGGCAAAGGTTATCAATTCACTGATGCCATCCAACTCGCCTCTCTTTCTCAGGGCTCCTGTCCAGGCAAAAATGGTAGCTACAGAGTTGGTAGAGGTTTCCTTTCCTTCTAAATGCTGATAATAATGGCGCTGAACGGTTCCATGGGCTGCCTCATACTCATATACACCGGTAGGTGAAACCAGTACGGAAGTCATCATGGCAAGGGAACCAAAGGCGGAAGATACCATATCACTCATTACGTCACCATCGTAATTTTTGCAGGCCCAGATAAATCCCCCCTTTGCCTTCATCACGCGGGCAACCGCATCATCAATCAGGGTATAGAAATATTCCAGTCCCAGGGCTTCAAACTTCTCCTTATATTCTTCTTCGTAAATCCTTGCAAAAATATCCTTAAAGGTATGGTCATACTTCTTGGAAATAGTATCTTTGGTAGCAAACCACAAATCCTGTCTGGTGTCATAGGCATAGTTAAAGCAGGCTCTGGCAAAGCTTTCAATGGATTCCTCTGTGTTATGCATACCCTGGATAATACCTGCTCCCTTAAATTCGTGAATCAGTTCCCTAGTTACAGTACCATCATCGGCCGTAAATACCAGCTCAGCCCTTCCAGCACCGGGAACCTTAATTTCCGCATTCTTATAAACATCACCATAGGCATGTCTGGCTAAGGTAATAGGCTTCTCCCAGTTTCTTACACAGGGCTCTATTCCCTTTACGACAATAGGGGTTCGAAATACGGTTCCATCTAAAATTGCTCGAATGGTTCCGTTAGGACTTTTCCACATTTCCTTTAACTTGTATTCCGTCATCCTTGCTGCATTAGGAGTAATGGTAGCACATTTTACTGCTACTCCATACTTTAATGTAGCCTTTGCAGAATCCACAGTCACCTGGTCATCAGTCTCATTGCGGTATTCCAGTCCCAAATCATAATATTCTGTTTTCAGGTCGATAAAGGGAAGTAATAATTCATCCTTAATCATTGTCCAAAGAATTCTGGTCATCTCATCCCCATCCATCTCAACCAGGGGAGTTGTCATTTTGATTTTCTCCATGTAAGCCTCCGTTCTTTATATCCTTGTTTGCTGTTTACTCTCTTTATGGCAACAATTCTTTTCTTCTACTTTACCCATAAAAGCTGCTTTTGGCAACCTTATTTTTCCTGGTTCTCTTCTCCGGTACCATAGGCCTCATAGAGGCCGTTTTTTACCATATTTTCATAAGCATTGAGAATATGCTCATTGGCCATTCTTTCCGCCCTTTCGGCATCTTTATCCTTGATGGCCTCCAAAATCAGCTTATGCTCTTTATTGGACTGGGTACTCCTTTTATACTTTGCCAGTGTTTTCTTCCGTACCCTTAAAACGTATCCATGAAAATCCCTGAGCTGCCTCTCCAGCATCTTACTGTCTGCAGCTTCATATAAAATTTCATGAAACCGATTGTCCAGCTCGGTGATTTGCCCCGTATGTCCTTTAGAAGCATGAAATTCTGCCAGATAGATATTTTCCTCCATTTCCTCTAACTGCTCAGGTGTAATGTGCCTAGTTGCCCATTTTGCACAAAGCCCCTCCAGCAGGGAACGAATCATATAAATATCCTTAACATCTTTTACCGTAATGCCGGTGACGTAGGCTCCCTTATTGGGAATAATATGAATCAGACCCTCCAGTTCCAACTGGCGGAAAGCTTCTCTCACCGGGGTTCTGCTTACTCCCAGTTCCTCCCCAATCGCCACCTCCTTTAATTCTTCATTATCCTTGTACTTTCCACTTAAAATATCTTCCCGGATTTTGTGAAAAACTCTTCCCCGCAACGAATACTTATCCGTTACTTCCTGCTTCACATCGTAGTCTCCCATTTCCTTCTTCTCTCCTCATTTAACGGCAGTCTGATTTGGTTCTGCCCTCATGCTGCTTTATACTGCAAACAACCCCTTTATGCTAAAGTAATATTCAATTTGAGGCAATTCTCCCTGATACAGGAAAGCAGCTCCTCATCGGTTAAAACGGTTACCCGGCCGTCGGCATATTCCCGGTCTACCCACTCTTTTACTCCTTTAACCAGTTCTGAATTTTTATCTACAGCGCGTTCCTCTTTCAGCTTGAAATAGGTATTAATCCAGTGGGCAATTCCGGCTAATCCGGAGGTATTGCTTACCGCACAGAGCACAGGCCTGTTGAGATATTTTTCCGTATCAAAAATATTATAAATCTCCTCATTTTTCAATAATCCATCGGCATGAATTCCTGCTCTGGTTACATTAAAGTTCTTTCCTACAAAAGGCGTTCTGGAAGGAATTTTATAACCAATCTCCTTCTCATAATATTCTGCCAATTCGGTAATGACGGTAGTATCCATTCCATTCAAATCGCCTTTTAGCTGGGCATATTCAAACACCATAGCCTCCAGCGGGGTATTCCCTGTACGTTCACCAATTCCGAATAGTGAGGTATTTACTCCTGAGCAGCCATAGAGCCAGGCAGTGGTAGAATTTACTACAGCTTTATAAAAATCATTATGGCCATGCCATTCAATCAGATGATGAGGAACTCCTGCATGCTTATGTAAGGCATAGATAATTCCGGGAACGCTTCTTGGAATTACCGCTCCGGGATAGTTTACTCCATAGCCCATGGTATCACAGGCCCGGATTTTAATAGGAATATGGTATTCCTCCATCAGCTTCATTAATTCCAGACAGAAGGGAACCACGTAACCATAAATATCGGCCCTGGTAATGTCTTCCAGATGGCATCTGGGACTTATTCCCTCCTCAAGGCACTCCTTGATTACGCTGATATAATGTTCCATAGCCTGTCTTCTGGTCATTTTCAGCTTCATGAAAATATGATAATCGGAGCAGCTTACCAGAATTCCCGTTTCCTTCATGCCGATTTCCTTAACCAGCTTGAAGTCTTCCTTGCTGGCACGAATCCAACTGGTAACCTCAGGAAAACGATAGCCTCTTTCCATACATTTATAGACCGCATCCCTATCCTTTTTGCTGTACAAAAAGAATTCACTGGCGCGAATCATTCCCTTGGGGCCGCCCAGCTTATGGAGATAGTCAAAAATTGTTACAATCTGCTCAGTACTGTAAGGTGCTCTTGACTGCTGTCCATCCCGGAAGGTGGTATCCGTAATCCAGATTTCCTCCGGCATATTATGAGGAACAATTCGATCATTAAAAGGAATTTTGGGTACTTCTGAATAAGGAAACATATTTCGAAATACATTGGGCTTTTTTACATCGTCCAAAATATACATATGTTCCTCAATTTCCAGTAAATGGTTATTAGGATTCATAAAAACCGGCCTATTCAAAAAAGTATCTCTATCTTCATTCTGCATAAAATCTCCTCCATTCAAATTTTCTTTTTATGTAAACTTATTATAAGAAAACAAACAAAATACATCTCGTATGATTGTATACAATTATACGAGATGTGTCAATATTTTATTCCTATTCTATTTTCTAATCAATTCTGCAGCATCGCTTCAATATTCAGCATTCCCCACCCCTGTTTACTCCAGGGCTCATGCAAATCCTTCGCTGAATAGCAGATTCGTCGTTTTACTTCTTCCATGGTCAGTCGGGGATTTTTTTCCCATAAAAGAGCCGCTGCTCCCGAAACTAAAGGTGCTGCAAAGGAGGTTCCGCTTTTGGCTTCATAGGCCATCTCATAGGTATTTCCCCTTTTTCGACATTTAGCACTGGCGGCCATAATATTGGTTCCCGGAGCCACTAAATCCGGCTTTTTCATGACTAATGTACTGGGACCCCTGCCGGAATACTTTGCACACAAAGTAACGCCTCCACCATTATAGTCACCATCATGGCAGCCTACGGTAAGTACATGGCTTCCCATCCCCAAAGGAGAAATACTCCCCGGTCTGGGACCTTTGTTTCCAGCGGCCACTACAATCAAAATTCCTGCTCGCCATACCTCATCTAAAGCGCTTAATAATTTTCTGATTTTTTCCAGACTCACGTGATCCTCAAAACCTACTGATATATTTAGAATCCGTATACCTAAAGTGTCCTTTTGGTCGATTACCCAGCGAAGTGCTTCCAGCATCATATAGGTATCTCCGGCACCTTCCCGATCCAAAACTTTTCCCACCACAAGTCGACAATCCGGTGCTACTCCCCTGTACTTTCCCGCAGAAAGCAAACCATTACCGGCCAGACAACCGGCTACATGGGTTCCATGTCCGGCA
>JBJELR010000361.1:0-5788 GCA_051879255.1 Lachnospiraceae bacterium
ACATTCAGAGTTTGATGATACAGTAAAGCAGGTACAGCTTTTTCATCGAAGCGGTGCCTATCCGTATCGAATTCTTCTGCTTAGCTTTGCTCCAAACTTTAGGCATTTCCTGCACCGACAGGGAGTATACCATGCACCCTATTGGTCCTGCTTCGATGCCATCCAGGGAGTGAAGCGAAAAAAGGTGAGGCTGTTGTCCTTTCATGACTTGAATTGGCCTGAAAATATTGAGTTTATCTATACTCCCTTCGTGGTTGTTGCCATGCTGAATGGAGAGAAATATGCGCAGATAGAGTTTGGTGAGGATGGGAATCCGATTCAGGTGGATATGTATAAAGACGGAAGACGCCAGCGGTGTAATTTTTATGATGACAGAGGCTTTGTGTCAAGTACCATCGTGTATAAGGATGAGCAGCCCGTATATCAGGACTATCTGGCCAGAAAAGGGATTTGGAAGCTGCGTTACTTCTTTAATGATCAGCATGTTGAAATCAACCCTAAGTATCCCAATTATCTGTTGGAGGATAAGGATAATGAATTAATTCTTCCGTTTTCCAGACTGCGTTATGAAGGAATAGACCAGGTGATTGGAGAGGTCCTTACTTCTTACTTGAATGTAATGGGACAAAGGGGAATATTCTGCGTGGCAATGCATCAACGGCATACCGGGCTATTGGCAGAAATACTGAAAGATAGAAAATTGATTCTCTCTTTTTTTAAGGACAGATATATAGTAAGTCACCATCCTGAAGCTTTTAAAATGATAGAAGCGGCAAACTATATTATCGCGGATTCCAAAGAGAATCTGCAGGTAATTCAGGAAGATATCGGCGAAAAACTTGAGCATATGAAGGATATCACACCCTTTGACTCCAGGGTGGAATTCGGAATCAGCCAAAGGCTGAGTATCCAGAAGATTCTGGTTCCGGTAGATGGAATAACACAGGAAACCTTTAGGGAATTGATTCGCTGCTTGGGGGAATATCTTCCTTCTAATGAGAAGGCACGAGTGCATTTCTTTACCCGTCAGGCAGACTATGGAAGGAAGGCGCAGCTTATGCAGCAGACCAGAGATTGTCTGCGAAGTCTGGGTCTGGAGGAGGCTTGGGCCAAGGAGGAACAGCCGGGTGTAGCAGAGAATAATCTGGATGTGGGTGATATTGTTCCTACACTTTTTTTTGTGGAGCAATGTGTAGATGAACTTTCGGTAAGCAAATGTATGCGAGAGCAGAGGCTGATTGTGGATATGCGGGATACAGTGGAGTTATACCTTAGAATTACAGGAATAAGTATTGGAATTCCGCAAATTGTATACAGAGAAACACAATTTGTAGAGCATGGAAAAAACGGTCTTATCATCAAGGATATGGACAGGCTTGCAGGAGCTATTGAATATTATCTAAGCAGTCTGCAGAATTGGAATGAAGCAATGGTCTATTCCTATGAATTGGGACAGAAATATACTACAAATGTGCTTTTAAAAGAATGGAAAGAGGTTATTGAATTTGTCGAACAGAATTTGTATCCTTCAACTGGGACAGGAGGACTGGAGCAAGAAGTATAATCTTCCTCAGGATATTGATCTTCACTACATGGAAAACTGTGTCCAGTCCTCGGTCAGGCTTTATGATATGGTGTTTTTGGATAGGGAAATTACCCGAAAGGAAGCCGGGGTTCTTCAGAAGGTAACCAGAGCCTATACACTGTTTGTGACACAGGGGATAGCGCTTGTAGGGCCTTTGGGAGAACTTTATGCATCAAAAAAGGGCAAGCGCCTTGCCAAAGAAGCGGTATATGAGTTTTTGCTCAATGAAGCCAAAAACTATTTTCCCAATGATTACGGAGAAAAATTTCGTTTTAATGCTTTAGGCATTGGCCAGGGCTTTACCGGCAAGGTGAGATGGGATGGCAATTACAGCGTGACACTGGAAGGGGATTTTGGAGAAACCCTGGGTCAGATAGTATATTGGAAAAATAATATTCCGGTATTTTCTGATCAGGCGATTGAACTTTGGCTGGAATACGAGAAAGATGATGGAATTGAACTTAGCCTTTCCGTAACACAGTTTTTTCAGGGCAGTCTGTCTGAGGTTCAGCAGAAGTGGGAATTTTCGGGAGTAGAACTGGAGGACATGGTTATATTAGACAATCAAATGAAGGACGGCCCGATTTTTGTTTCACTTCAGGCAAAAGGGAAGGGTAAGCTGAAAATTATTGCCTTACATGACAGATATTGCAGGCGGGGGCATGGTTATTTTCTTCCCGGTGGCGACCGGTACGTGGCTTCAAATCGTGAGGAGATATTCTGCTATTTTGATCCGGGCGACAGAAAACCACCACTTAACGTTTATTTCAGCGGTTATAAGACAAAGCAGGGCTTTGAAGGTTATTATATGATGCGTAAGCTGGGCTGCCCGTTTTTACTGATTGCAGAGACAAGGCTGGAGGGTGGAAGCTTTTATATGGGCACCCGGGAGTATGAGCAGCTTATAAAAGAGGTTATCGAAAAATATATGTCTGAGTTGGGCTTTTTCCCTAATGAGGTGATTTTTGCGGGACTTTCTATGGGAACCTATGGAGCTTTGTACTATGGCTGTGATATTGTTCCCCATGCCCTGATTCTGGGTAAACCTCTGCTCAGTATAGGAGATGTGGCGTATAATGAACGTCTGGACAGACCGGGAGGTTTTCCCACCTCATTAGATGTACTGCAATATGTTACAGGGGATACCGATGAGGAAGCCAGAGACAGGCTGAATGAGCGCTTTTGGGATAAATTTGATGCGGTAAATTGGAGCAGAACTAAATTTATTCTTTCTTATATGATAGAGGATGATTATGATAAGACGGCTTATGGCAGGATGCTTTCTCACCTCTGGTCTGCCGGTGTGCAGGTATATGGTAAGGGTATACATGGAAGACATAATGATGAAACAGGCGCAATTGTAAGCTGGTTCTCCAGTCAGTTTCAGAAGGTGCTGAGGGAGGACTTCGGAAGAAGGGTTGAATAGAATATGGCAAAATGGACGGTCTATTGGAATGAATATGCTTCAGATACTTATTTATATGGATCCGAAATCAGCTACCATAAAAAAGATGATGTGGAATACAAAAATCTGCTCATGCCTCCGGGAACAGTGATTAAGAAATGGTACTCAAAAACGAATTTTCAGATGCAGAAAATTGAACCTGCATTGCCTATGATTGATGGGGAAAGTGAGTATCGGCTCATAGCTAATATTGATTGTCCTCAGGGGGAAAGCTGTCTGGTACGTCTGGTGTTTTATGACAGATATGAGGTGGAAGCCGGAAGCATCACCTGCAGGGAAAGGGTGACGGATTTCAAATGTCCGCTTAAGACCTATAGTTACCAGATGCATCTGATTAACGGCGGAGTAAGAGAGTTTCATTTTCATTCTATTATCATTCAGGAAATTAACGATGGGACAAAAAAAGTGTTTAAGAAAACTGAATAGAATCCTAAAACGGATTAAAAAATACAGAGTACGGATGGAAGCTTTGTCTGATGAAGAACTGGCTTCTCTGACGATAAAATTTAAGGAGCGTATTCAACAGGGGGAAAGCTTGGATAAGCTTCTTCCCGAGGCATATGCGGCTATTTGTGAGGCTGATTATCGTGTTTTGGGAATGCTGCCTCATGATGTACAGATTCTGGGGGGGATTGCCCTTCATCAGGGATACCTTGCGGAAATGAATACCGGAGAAGGAAAGACCTTGGTGGCAACCATGCCCCTGTATTTGAATGCACTGACGGGCAAAAGCAATATTTTGGTGACAACGAATGAGTATCTTGCCCTGCGGGATGCCGAGCAGATGGGTGAAGTATATCGGTTCATGGGTCTTACTTCGGCAGCCGGGGTGAGCGCCAAGGACGAGATGGGGCTGACAAACAAGGAAAAGAAAGAAATCTACGCATCAGACATTGTGTATACCACACACAGTGTTCTGGGCTTTGATTATCTGTTGAATAAGCTGGTCAAAGATGCGGATGACCGATTTCTGAGAGAACTGCATTACGTGATTATCGATGAGGCGGATTCTGTGCTGCTGGATAGTGCACAGACACCACTGGTCATTTCGGGAGCACCAAGGGTACAGTCTAATCTGTATGAAATGGCAGACTTTTTCGCCACCACCCTGATTGAAGGGCGTGATTACGAGAAGGAAGAAAAGAAGGTATGGCTGACCGACATGGGAATAAGTTATGCGGAAAGCTTTTTTAAGATCGATAATTTCTATGGGAGAGAATATTTTGAAATTAATCGTCATGTGATGCTGGCACTTAGGGCACATGTTTTATTTAAAAAAGAAAAGGAATATGTAATTTCTGAGGAAGGAGAGCTTCAGCTTTTGGACGGAAGCTCGGGGCGCAGAATGCCCGGAGTTAAAATGCGTGGTGGGCAGCATCAGGCATTGGAGGTAAAGGAGAAGCTGGAGATTTCCAAGGAAAATCGTTCAGTGGCTTCCATTACTTATCAAAATTTGTTCTTGCTTTTTCCCAAAATGGCAGGGATGAGCGGTACGATTTCTGATTCCGCAGAAGAACTTTTGAATGTATATGGAACAAAGGTAATCGTAATTCCTCCTCATCGTCCTGTACAGCGAAAGGATCATAAAGATATCTATTTTATCAACAGGGAAGAGCAGCTAGAAGGGGCAATTGGCTGGGCCATTGATGCTCATAGCAGGGGACAGCCGGTATTAATCGTTGCATCTACTATCGGAGAAACGGAGCTGATTTCAAAAATCCTGATGAAGCAAAAGATACCCCATAACGTTTTAAATGCGAACAATGCCTTCTGGGAGGCTGATATGATTAAGGAAGCAGGTCAGATTAATGCGGTAACTGTTGCCACGTCAATGGCGGGTCGAGGAACGGACATTAAGCTGGGAGAGGGGGTAAAGGAGCTTGGAGGTCTTGCGGTTATCGGAGTAGGAAGGATGATAAACGTAAGACAGGAGCGTCAGGCAAGAGGCCGGGCAGGCAGGCAGGGAGATCCGGGAGAAAGTCGATTCTTTGTCTCTCTGGAGGATGAGGTTACGATGAGAAACGGACCTACCAAGCTGGAGAAATACATAGAAGGCAGAAAACGTATTGGAAAACGCAAGCTGAAACGAATTATAGACAGCGCCCAGAAAAAAGGAGAAGAATTTGCCATGTCCTCCCGAGGCCAGGCAATGGACTACGATCAGGTTCTGCAGCGACAAAGAAAGCTGTTATATGCCATCAGAGATGAGTTGCTTGATGGAGGTACTATGGGAGAAAAAAGAATAATGGAGATTGCCGGAAGAAATATCGGCTATTTTATTGATTCTCATAAGAAGCTGGATATGCAGACTCTCAGCCGCTATATTCTGGACAATATCTCCTATCAGTTGGATGATGATCTTCTTCGCACATCTCGTTTTGGGAAAAAAGAAGTCAGAAAATATCTTCTGCAGAAAGTAGAGGAGGAACTGAAGCAGCAGGAGGAGAGAATCGGAAGTCGGGAAGGGATGGATGAATTTGTGCGTATAGCTACACTATATGCTATTGATGATGCCTGGGTAGAGGAAGTTGACTATCTCCAGCAGCTTCAGGCAGCAGTATCCGGAAGGTCATCTGCACAACGCAATCCCATATTTGAATATCAGCAGGAGGCATTAAAGGCCTTTCAACAAATGGAAATGACAATATGGCAGAATATTATGAGAAATATTCTGCTAAGCAGTGTGTATTTTGATATGGAGCAGCAGCTTCATATTGTATTACCGTAGGAGGAAATAT
>JBJELR010000362.1:0-5686 GCA_051879255.1 Lachnospiraceae bacterium
GATCTCCTTTTCAAATAGATGGTAATTTTGGCTATACAGCGGCCATCGTTGAGATGCTGATGCAAAGCAGCGAAGGAAAAATGGTTATCTTACCGGCAATTCCCCACAAATGGAGGAAGGGGAGGGTAAAAGGGCTGAAAGCCAGAGGTGGTTTCACCGTAGATTTTTCCTGGGAGGATGGAAGGGTGAATTATCTGAAAATTATGGCTAAGGAGAAGTCCCGGCTTCTGGTAGCTTGTAATCAAAGAGAAGAAGAGGTCAGTTTCTTGGAGCAGAACGTATGGATATATTGGGGGATGTAAATTGAAGCTTGTCCTTTCTGTAACAACAAAAGGGTAAGCTTACGGCATGCCGACTATTTTTGAAAGAAAGAATAAAAGTATCGCAAAATCTACAATTTATCGATTTTGCGATACTTTTTTATGTTTTAATGGATGAAGTTATTTTCCGCTAATCAGTCATAAACCGATTCTACATCCCATTCGATAATGTTGCCGGTGGCTGCATCAATTTCAAATTCATATTCCATGGCATTGTAAATGATTTTTCCTTCGTAGACCATTCTTCCGTCATCATAATCGGTATAAATGCGGATGTTGTTTTCCGTTGCTCCGCTTACTCGGGCTAAAGCAGTCTGTTTTGCGGTTTCAATGCTTACTCCTGCCGTACCTGCTGAAGCAGCCGGTGCATTCTGAGCCTGCTGCTGGGGAACATAGTTATTTTCCATGTCATAGTCATACTTTAAGACAGCCCCGGTAGAGGCATCAATCTCATAGTCGTATTCGGTATTTCCTGCATAAAATTCTGCATCATACATCCAGCGTCCATTATCATAATCCAGTTTAGCATAGGAAAACTGAACATCGGCAGACTTTACACCGGCATGATCCATAGCAATCTGCAGAGCTCTGGTTTCTCCGATGTAAGAGGCAGAATTTGCAGCCTGAGCCATGGTCTGGTTTCGGTTGGGAAGGCTTGCCTGATTAACCGGTGTACTGGTAGGAGTAGCCTGAGTGGTAGCATCTACGCCTTGATTGCGGGAGGTGGAGCCGGTCTGATTATTTTGTGTAGCGGCCTGTTCTGTCTGTGTACCGGCAGGGGCTGTAGCCTTTTGGGAAGCCTGAGCTGCAGCCTGATTGGTTGCCTGTGTACCGGAGGCAGCAGGAGAGTCAGCAGTCTGTGTGTCAGTAGTGGAAGCCTTGGCTGCCGGGGAAGTAGAAGCTTCAGTCCGGGCTGCTGTCTGAGATCCGGAAACGGTAGCGCTGGCAGCTTTTTTGGCTGTAGCCGTAGCCGGAGCAGTATAAGGAACAGCCTCTCCGGTATCAGGATCAATGGTTACCAGCTCTCCGGTATTAGGGTCGATAAAAACCTGAATATAATCCGCTGTAGGATTTTTCTGTGCAGTGGTGGCTGTATTAGTGGTAGTGGTTTGCTGACGAGCAGTTTTTTGAAGGGGTGCGCCGGCAGCCTGAGCAGTGTTGGAAGCAGAGGAGCAGGCGGTTAAGGTAAAGGACAAGCCTAATAAAGCAATTAGTATTTTTGTTCTGTTTTTCATTTTTTCATTATCTCCTTTGTATGTACATTGGTTTAACTCGATGGGATCAGAATAATGGCTTAAGATTAAAATTAAATTAAAATTCAAAAAAAGTTAAACTGATTTGAATTTTTTTGCTAACACAGCCTTCAGCATCTTTCTATGCAAAAAGATGTGCAGGATGATAGAGGCTATGGTCAGGTAAGCCATGCACTCGTGGACGTCCTCCCAAAAGTGCCTGTTATAGGTATAGAGAGAAGGAAAAACATCCTTGGAAATAAAGGGACCAATAACAATGGTGCAGGCAGCAGAGATAAGAAGCAGTCCGTTTGCAAGATAGCGCCACAGAATGGAAAAATTCTTTTGGGTAAAAATTGCCTTAATTTCTGTTTTTATTTTACGCAGATTATAGCCCAGATGGATGATAACCAAAAGGGCAATAAAGAGCCCCAGTATTTCATGCAGGAAATCTTCATCAAAAAAAAGCATGAATACCCATAGCAATGCCATAAAAATATCAAAATAAATTTTTGCAGTAAGTTTTTTCATTTCATTCGTATTCCTTTCGTTTTATAAGCTTATTCTGATGTTTATCGCTTTGTAAGAAAGAAAATACGTGCCAAAGATTAAAATAAAATTAAAAAAAGAAGGGAAGGATAAAAATATAAAAAAAATATTAAATCATTCAACAAAAGAAAATAAGAGAAAATAAAAGAAAATAAGAGATAAAAAGAGAAATAGAGGAAAATAGAATTATAAATCTATTTGCGTAGAGATAGAGAAAAGAATAATATAATCCATAAAGTTAGCACTCGACAACAATGAGTGCTAACAAGCATACTAAACAGAATATTTAATCGTAAAAAGACAGGAGGCAATATCATGAAATTAGTACCTTTAGGTGACAGAGTTGTATTAAAGCAGTTGGTAGCAGAGGAGACCACCAAATCCGGTATCGTGTTACCGGGACAGAGCAAGGAAAAACCTCAGCAGGCTGAAGTGGTTGCAGTAGGCCCCGGCGGTATGGTTGATGGAAAAGAAGTAAAAATGGAAGTAAAGCCCAAGGATCTGGTGATTTATTCCAAATATGCAGGAACCGAAGTAAAGCTGGATGAGGAAGAATTCATTGTAGTAAGGCAGTCTGATATTCTGGCGATTATCGAGGCATAATTGGAATAGGCTATTATAGAATAGAAAAAGTAAAATCATATAAGATAGAAAAGTATGGATAGCAGGAGGAATAAAAGATGGCAAAAGAAATTAAATATGGAGCAGAGGCTCGTGCAGCATTAGAGGCCGGCGTAAATCAGCTGGCGAATACCGTAAGAGTAACCTTAGGTCCTAAAGGAAGAAATGTGGTTTTGGATAAATCCTTTGGCGCACCCCTGATTACCAACGATGGAGTAACCATTGCAAAGGAAATCGAGCTGGAGGATGCTTTTGAAAATATGGGAGCACAGCTGGTTAAGGAAGTGGCAACCAAAACCAATGATGTGGCTGGTGACGGTACAACCACAGCAACCGTTTTGGCGCAGGCTATGGTACATGAAGGAATCAAGAATCTGGCAGCAGGAGCAAATCCCATCATTTTAAGAAAAGGAATGAAGAAGGCTACCGATTGTGCAGTAGAGGCTATTGCCAAAATGAGCTCTCCCATCAAAGGAAAGGATCATATTGCAAGAGTAGCAGCTATCTCTGCCGGTGATGACAGCGTAGGACAGTTGGTTGCGGATGCTATGGAAAAGGTTTCCAACGATGGTGTAATTACCATTGAAGAAAGCAAGACCATGCTGACAGAGCTGGATTTGGTAGAGGGTATGCAGTTTGACAGAGGATATATTTCCGCTTACATGGCAACCGATATGGAAAAAATGGAAGCTGTTTTGGATAACCCCTACATTTTGATTACGGATAAGAAGATTTCCAATATTCAGGAGATTCTTCCTGTACTGGAGCAGATTGTACAAAGCGGTGCAAAGCTTTTAATTATTGCAGAGGATGTGGAAGGTGAAGCATTAACCACACTGATTGTAAATAAATTAAGAGGTACCTTCAATGTGGTAGCAGTTAAGGCTCCCGGCTATGGTGACAGAAGAAAAGCTATGCTGGAAGATATCGCTATCCTTACCGGCGGGCAGGTAATTTCCGAGGAATTGGGATTGGATTTGAAGGAAGTGACCATGGAACAGTTGGGACGTGCAAAATCCGTCAAGGTACAGAAGGAAGCTACCGTTATCGTAGAAGGTGCAGGAAGCAGCGATGCCATTCAGGCAAGAATTGCGCAGATTAAGAAACAGATTGAAGAAACAACTTCCGAATTCGATAAGGAAAAATTACAGGAAAGACTGGCTAAGCTGGCTGGCGGTGTAGCAGTTATTCGGGTAGGTGCTGCTACCGAAACAGAAATGAAGGAGGCTAAGCTTCGTTTGGAGGATGCTTTGGCAGCAACCAGAGCAGCAGTGGAAGAAGGAATTATTTCCGGAGGTGGTTCTGCCTATATTCATGCTTCCAAAGAGGTGGCAAAATTGGCAGATACTCTGGAAGGAGACGAAAAGACCGGTGCACAGATTGTCTTAAAGGCACTGGAATCTCCTCTTTATCATATTGCAGCTAACGCAGGTCTGGAAGGCAGCGTAATCATCAACAAGGTAAGAGAATCCAAAGAAGGAACCGGATTTGATGCCTTGAAGGAGGAATATGTGGATATGGTAGAGGCAGGAATTCTTGATCCTGCCAAGGTGACCAGAAGTGCGCTGCAGAATGCAACCAGCGTAGCAGCAACTCTGCTGACCACCGAGTCTGTAGTAGCAAACATCAAAGAGGATGCACCTGCAATGCCTGCAGGCGGCATGGGCGGCATGATGTAAATTTCATAGTCAAAAATAATGGGCCATCACCTGAGGAAAACTTAGAGTGATGGCTCTTTTCATTGACTTCGGTGAAATTTGATTATATAATTTAGGGTAAAATAAAAATTTTATTAACGTAGTTCCACTATGGAGGAAGCAATGAAAAAATTAGAGGAATATGTAAGAAGTATTCCGGATTTTCCGGAAGAAGGGATTATATTCAGGGATGTCACCAGCGTTTTGCAGGATGCCCAGGGACTTAAGCTGGCTATTGACACCATGCAGAACCTGATTAAAGATTTAGAATATGATGTAATTGCAGGTGCGGAATCCAGAGGCTTTATCTTTGGGACACCTATTGCTTATAATATGGGTAAACCCTTTGTACTGATTCGCAAGAAGGGAAAGCTGCCCTGTGAAACGGTGGAAAAGGAGTATGAGCTGGAGTATGGTACAGCGGTGGTTGAAATCCACAGGGATGCTATTAGGCCCGGGCAGAAGGTGCTTTTGGTAGATGATCTGATTGCTACCGGAGGAACGACAAAAGCCATGATTGAGCTGGTGGAGGCTCTGGGAGGAGAAGTAGTAGGTGTACTGGTACTCATGGAGTTGGCAGGATTAGAAGGAAGAAAGAAAATTGACGGCTACCGGTTGGATGCCGCCATAACCTATGAGGGCAAATAAGTAAGTTTGTCCTGGAAGATAATTGGGTATGGTGATGAACATGACGAAAAATTTTGACAATCAAATAGAGAAAAAAGCAGTATTTATCGATGATGGCCGAATTGAAACTCTGGAGGAATTTTTAAGTCCCGATGAACTTTATCGGGATTTAATCTGTCGAGTTAAGCGTTACCATCCTTCCGATGATTTTTCTCTTATTGAAAAAGCCTTTCGTATAGCGGAAAAGGCTCATGAAAAGCAGACCCGCAAGTCGGGAGAGCCTTATATTATTCATCCTTTATATGTGGCAATTATTCTGGCAGATTTAGAGCTGGATAAGGAAACGATAGTGGCAGGGCTTCTCCATGATGTGGTAGAAGACACCATTATGACCGATGAACAGATCAAAGAGGAATTTGGAGAAGACGTAGCCCTGCTGGTGGATGGGGTAACCAAGCTGCAAAACCTGAAAATGAATGATTCCGGGGATAAATCCCAGGATAAGCTGGAAATTCAGGCGGAAAACCTGCGGAAAATGTTTCTGGCCATGGCAAAGGACATTAGGGTTATTCTGATTAAGCTGGCTGACCGTCTTCATAACATGCGAACACTGAAGCATATGCCGGCAGAGAAGCAGCAG
>JBJELR010000363.1:0-5659 GCA_051879255.1 Lachnospiraceae bacterium
AATATTGAGCACGGAGGCCAACTGCATATACTGATCTCCCAATGCCTCCAGGGCAATTCCCATACCGCCGGAGGATGAGCCTGTGGCACCTGCCAGCAGGGTTACGGAAAGAGCCAGAGAAATCAGCGGACTTGCCTGGATTCCCAATACCATTTCCGTCAATACAGCAAAGCCGGGAACCGCCTTTACTACTGCGCCAAATCCCACTACTGCTGAAGTATTCATAATCGCTGAAACGGATCCTGCCGCACCATCGTTAATCGCCTTAAGAACCTCTTTTAATTTCCTAAAATTCAAAAGAGACGAAAGGGCAATGCCGCAAAGCAGAGCAATAATAATTGAATAGGTAGATTTCATATCTGCCGGAAAATCCACGAATAAAGGCAGAAGATTCAGGACAAGAACCACTACAATCAAGGGCAGAAGAGCCACGAGAGGATTAGGTTCATCTTCCTTTGCAGATTCCTTTAAATCCCCAGGTTCATCAAAGCATTCACCTGCCGCAACCATCTTCTTTGAGCGATAGCTTAACCAGATCACGCCCCCTACCAGCATAATCAAACCGCCTATGATACCCAAAACAGGGCCGGACATGGCATTGGTTCCAAAATATCTGGTGGGAATAATATTGTTTAGCTGAGGATTCCCGGGAAAGGCCGTCATGGAAAAGGTAAATGCTCCACAGGCGATGCAGCCGGGAATCAGCCTTCTTGGCAGATTAGCCTCTCTAAAGAGGGAAACTGCAATGGGGTAAATGGCAAATACCACTACGAAAAGGGAAATACCTCCATAAACCAGCAGTCCACAGCTGATCACTACCGCCAAAATAGCTCTCTTAGAACCGATCAGACCGGATAACTTTCTTGCAATGGAGTGTGCTGAGCCGGTCACCTCCATAATTTTTCCAAACATGGCTCCCAGCATGAACATGGGGAACCAGGACAGAACGAAGCTGACCAGACCACCCATATAGGTGCCGGTATAGGCCGGTAAAAGCTGCAGGCCTCCAAATGCAGCTACCACCAGAGCCGCTACCGGGCCAACCCACATCATGGACTGACCCTTATATGCCAGAACGATTAAAATAGCAAGGCCTAATAACATTCCAAATATCCCAAACATACTTTATTCTCCTTTCAACCCCATAATCACATCTTCAAAGATTTTTGCATCCATCTTGCGCAGATTTTGGGAAATAACAGGTTTAAATTCCATCTTATTCAGAATATGTTTCTGAAGGTCCACCCCCGGGGCAATTTCAACCAGTTCAAAGCCTTCCCCGGTAAGTTCAAATACTGCCCTCTCCGTAATGTAGAGAACCTTCTGTCCGGTCTGCCTGGCATAATCACCACTAAAGGTTACCTGCTCTACCTCTGATACAAATTTGCAAAATTTTCCATCCTCAATAATATTTAACTTTTTATCCTTCACCTCGATTGTAGATTTCCCTGCGGTAAAGGTTCCGCAGAATACCACCTTCTTTGTATTTTGGGAAATATTTACAAAGCCACCACAGCCCACCATACGGCCGTTAAACTTGCTCACATTAATATTTCCCTTTTGATCTGCCTGAGCCAGACCCAGATAGGTAATATCCAGACCGCCTCCGTCATAATAATCGAACAGATTAGGCTGTCCAATCAAAACCTCTACATTGGCTGCTCCTCCCAAAAGATGCCCGCTTCCGGGAATCCCACCAATAGCACCGGCTTCAATGGTCATGGTCAGACGGTCTGCAATTCCTTCTTCCAAAGCTATAGAAGCAACTCCCTCGGGAACCCCAATGCCCAGATTAATGGTAGTGTCCAAAGAAAGCTCTTTCGCACAACGCTTGGCAATAATCTTTCTGGCATCCATTTTCATCGGAGGAAGGCTGCTGACCGGAATCTTAATTTCGCCGGTGTAAGCAGGATCATATTCCAACTGGCAGGTCATCTTATGGTGTTCGGCCTTTGCCTTCACAAGATAGTCAACCATAATTCCCGGAATATAAATTTCCTGCGGATGCAAAGTTTTAGCCTGGGCAATCTCCTTTACCTGTCCGATTACGATGCCGCCCGAATTTTTAGCTGCCTCTGCAATATGTAAGGTTTCCAGTAACACTCCTTCTTTTGTTACCGTTATGTTGCCGCTTTCATCTCCCGCAGTTCCTCTGATAATTCCCACATTTATCGGAATGGAAGGATAAAACAGAAAGTCTTCTCCATGAATCTGTACCACCTCAACGAAACTTTCTGCCTTTGCAGCTTCATTCATTCTTCCTCCTTCCAGTCTTGGATCAGCAAAGGTTTTCAGCCCCACTCTGGTAAGTACTCCCGGTTTATTTCCTGCAATGGCACGAAAAAGATGTGCGATTACCCCCTGGGGAAAATTATAGGCGGCAATTTTGTTCTCATTAATCATTCCGCTGAGTTTAGGAGCCAGCCCCACATGTCCTGCAATTACCCGTTTTACCATGCCCTCATGGGCCAGATGATCCAGGCCAAAGGTTTCCTCCTGCTTTCCTCCATTTCCACAGCCGGAAGCAAATAAAAGAGTCAGCTCCCTGGGATGTCCTTCCTCCAACCAGCGTTCTTCCAAAGCCTGAAATACTTCCTCTGCAAACCCATAGCCAAAGGCAAAGCCGTTAATTCCAATGGTATCACCGTCTTTAACCCATTTTACTGCCTCCCTGGCACTGATAATCTTATTCATTCCGCCCCTCCTTCTTATCCTCTGGGGGGAATTACTGTGGCTTCCCCATCAATAACAACCTCGCCGTTCTGATTCCGGCAGATCGTCTTCAACGTTGCAATATCAAACTTTTCCTTTGGCGTGATCTTGGTAACCTCCATTTCCACCGTCAGTGTGTCACCAATTTTTACCGGCTTTTTAAAGCTCAGACTCTGTCCGAGATAAGTGGTTCCCACTCCCGGCATGCCCATACCAATTGCGGCAGAAATTACTCCTGCGCCAATCATTCCATGCGCAATCCTTTCCTTAAACATGGTTTTGCTGGCATACTCGTCATCCAGATGCAGCGGATTCTTATCTCCGCTTACCTCTGCAAAAGCAAGAACGTCTTCATTGCTGACCTGTTTGCTGAATGTATGGGTATCTCCCACCTTAATCTTTAATTCTCCCATTTTCTGTTCCTCCTTTTCCCCGAAGAAAACTATACCTCCCTGCAGATAGAGGTTTTTTCCTTCTCCGTTAAAAATTTATCTACTTCTTAATGTAAATTGATATAAATTTTTATAGTTTATAGGCAAGAACAGTGCATTGTTTTGACATTTTTATTGTATGTCATGAATTTGTATAGATAAAATGCTTTTTTTACATATGTTTTATGAACATTATTCACAGTGATTTGCTATGGAAAATATTCATTCATGCAATTACCATATATCATACTGAACAATAAGGAGATTATTATGAAAAATTAACATTTTTCACTTTCTTATTTAAGCAGTAGCACAAGTAAAACTTGTGCTATGCATGGGGATTATTGTGAATATTCACACAAAAAAGGACCAGCATACATGCTGATCCTTGATAAAGAGGCTCTTTATTCATCTACATTTCCGCATTGTTTAACGAATTCCTGGAATTTACGAATAGGGTTGGTAAGATATTTGTCCTTTCGGACGATAATCGCTATGTTCCAAGGGAATTCCGGCTCCTTTAACGACAGGCATTTAATATTATCCGAATGAAAATAGGACATGATTGGCCTTGGTAAAATCCCTACTCCATAGTTAAGCTCACATAGTCTGGCAAGCATATCCCATTGAGGACTCAACAGCTTAAAGGTAGGCTCAAAGCCGGCCGCATAGCATAGAGAAATGGTACGGTTATACAGCATATAGGAACTATCCAAAGACAGCATAGACTCCTGCTTCAATTCACTAAAAGTAACAAAATCCTTCCTTGCCAATGGATGATCTTTATTCACTACAAGTACATTATCACTTTTAAATACCGGGAGAATATCGAAGGCATCGGAAGCAAGAGGAAGAATAACCACTCCTACATCTACCTCTCCCGAATCTACCTTGTCCCTGACAATATTTGCCCCGATTTCCACTACCTCCAGCTCAATATCCGGATATTCCAGTTCAAACTTTGGGATAATATCGGCAAAATAGGCTGTATCAATAACCGGCGGAATCCCTACTCTTACCTTTCCTCCTCGTTCAGCATTGACACAATCCCGTAAATACTCCAGCTGCTCCTCAATATTCTTTAGGGTTTCTCCTCCCAATCGGTACAGAGTCTCTCCCTGAGGCGTAAGCCGAAAGCAGTTGGCTGTCCGGTCAATCAGAGGAATACCTATGTCAGCTTCCATTGCTTTAATCCCCTTACTCAAGGTAGACTGGTCAATATAAAGCTTTTTGGCAGTTTTCGTAAAATTACCACTTTTCACTAATTCTACGAACCATGATAATTGCTTTAAATTCATATAAATCTCCAATATTTCGACAAAAGAAACATGATTATCTTAACATATTTGGTTAAAAAAGAAAAGGTACTGCGTGTTGCAGCACCCTCTTTTTATCTTTTCCGAAAAATAATATCCTCTCTGCCCGGTCCATTAGAAATCATGGTAATGGGGAAGCCAATCCTTTCTTCCACAAATTCAATATACTTCCGGCAATTTTCCGGTAAGTCCTCATACTCTTTAATTCCCCGGATATCACACTTCCAGCCCGGCAGTACCTCCAGCACCGGTTTTGCCTTATTCAACAGGCTGGTGGTGGGAAAGTCCGTAGTTACTTTGCCGTCAATCTCATAGCCCACACAGACCGGAATCTCATCCAGATAACCCAGTACATCAAGCACCGTAAAAGCTACGTCTGTGGTTCCCTGAATCCGGCAGCCATACTTGGAAGCCACCACATCAAACCACCCCATTCTTCTGGGCCGTCCGGTAGTGGCACCATACTCTCCGCCGTCACCGCCTCTCCTCCTTAATTCATCGGCTTTCTCACCAAAGATTTCGGAAACGAAGGCACCTGCTCCTACTGCACTGGAGTAAGCCTTACATACGGTAATAATCCTCTTAATTTCATAGGGCGGAATACCTGCACCAATAGCTCCATAAGCTGCCAATGTGGAGGAGGAGGTTACCATGGGATAGATGCCATGGTCAGGATCCTTTAAGGAACCAAGCTGCCCCTCAAGAAGAATATTCTTTCCTTCCTGAATGGCCCTCCACAGGAACAAAGAAACATCACAGACGTAAGGCGCCACCATTTCCTTATAGCTCATCAGCTCCTGGTAGATTTTTTCAGGCTCCAGCTTAGGTCTGTGATAAAGATGCTCCAAAATAACATTTTTGGTATCACAAACCCTCTTAATTTTTTCCATCAACGACGCTTCTTCAAAAAGCTCGCTGACCTGAAACCCAATTTTGGCAAATTTATCAGAGTAAAAGGGGGCAATCCCGGATTTCGTGGAGCCAAAGGAATTTTTCCCCAATCTCTCCTCCTCATACTGGTCAAAGAGGATATGATAACTCATTACCATCTGAGCCCTGTCGGAAACCAGAATTTTCGGTGATGGAACTCCCTGACTTTTCAGGCTTTCCAATTCTTCAAACAGCTTGGGAACATTAAGTGCCACTCCATTTCCGATAATGCTGGTAGTGTGATCATAAAAGATCCCGGAAGGAACGATA
>JBJELR010000364.1:0-5646 GCA_051879255.1 Lachnospiraceae bacterium
TCCTTATCTTACCGGATTCAGCCTTTCTTAGCCCGGTGAGAATTTCCACCAGCTCTGTCTGTCCATTTCCATCGACACCCGCAAGTCCTACAATTTCACCCCTGCGGACATCCATATCCAATCCGTTTAATACCCCTACTCCCCGGTAGTCCTTGGCATAAATATTCTCCACCTCAAGAACAATCTCTCCCGGTTTTTGCTCCTTTTTTTCCACCTTGAAATTCACGTCCCGTCCTACCATCATAGCAGCAAGGTCATTCTCATTTACTCCTTCAACCTCTACCGTATTGATGTATTTTCCCTGACGAATAATGGTGCATCGGTCAGAAGAAGCGGTAATTTCTTTTAATTTATGGGTAATTAAAATAATACTTTTTCCATCTTCCGTCAACGTTTCAATAATTTTAAGCAGACCCTCAATTTCCTGTGGAGTAAGTGAAGCAGTAGGCTCATCTAAAATCAATACATCTGCTCCCCGATAGAGTACCTTTAAAATTTCTACTCTCTGCTGCATACCTACCGAAATATCTTCAATTTTTGCCTCCGGATCAATACTCATATGGTAACGCTCAGATAACTGAATAATCTTTTTTCTGGCTGTTTCCCGATCCACAACCAGTCCTTTCACCGGCTCCATCCCCAGAATAATATTATCCAGTACCGTAAAAGGCTGAATCAGCATAAAATGCTGATGAACCATACCAATACCGATATCAATGGCATCCTTCGGGCTATTGAAGTTCACCTGCTTCCCATTGATTAGAATCTGTCCATAGGTTGGCTTATACAGGCCACATAATACATTCATCAGTGTACTTTTTCCTGCGCCGTTTTCCCCAAGGATAGCATGAACCTCCCCCTTGTGTACGGTCAGCCCGATGTGATCATTTGCCGTAAAGTCACCGAATTTCTTCACAATGTCTTTCATTTCAATGACAACCGTACTTTTGTCCATGTGACTTACTCTTCCCAAAATTCCCGCCTCCTTTTTATATAATGACTATTTCTCGGTATCCTCTTGCCCGGATTAACTCCGCCAGCTCCTCCAAAAAAGCCGGTGAAGGAATCCGGTAATGTGAAAATTCTTTGCGAACTCCCATAGGCCGGTAAGCAATGAGTTTTATCCGAATATCCCTTTTGGCTTTGCAGTCTGAAAGCAAATCTGCAATCTGACTTACACTTTCTCTGGCGTCATACAAATCCTGTACCACTACCACACGTATCTCCTCCAGCTTATCCTGTGCCGAAAGATAACGAACATTTTCCAGAACCGTTTCATTGGAGAATCCCGTAATTCTTTCATGATCTGCCTGATGAAAAGCCTTTACATCCAGCATCACCCCATCCGTCACGTTAAGAAGCTGCGGATATTCCAAAAAAGGTATGGTTCCGTTGCTGTCAATCAAGGTTCCCAGGCCATCCTTTACGGCAAGGGTAAATAATTCCTGCAAAAACTCAGGGTAAAGCATACATTCTCCCCCGGAAACCGTTACTCCTCGAATAAAGGGAATCTGTTTCTTTACCGCTTCATACGCCTCCTCCGCCGTCATTTCCCTTACCTTGGGCGAACTGCTGTAAGGGCAGATTTTGATACAGGTATCACAAAGCACACAATTTTCCGAATGAAAATTCACTTTTTTATCTTCATCAAGCGTCAATGCCCCGGCAGGACATCTGCTTACACAGATACCGCAGTTATGGCAAACGATCCTGGTCTCCGGGTTATGGCAATATTTGCAGTTAATGTTACAGCCCTGCAAAAATATGGCCGTCCGGTTGCCCGGCCCATCTACGCTGCTAAAAGGGATAATTCGATTTACTATGGCCTTCATCAGCGTATTTTTCTTTCCAGAATCTTACCGTTTTTGGCAGCACCCAAGCCCAGCGCAGTGGTATCCTGCAAGACCGCTTCTCCCTTATCCAGCTTGTCCATTTCGGAACGTTTTACCAGATAGCCGGTAATGCGAATGACATCACTGTCACTGCTATAAAAGGATAAATATCGAATATCCTTTTTAAATGCTCCTTTAACGATATCCAAAACATATCCGGGATTTTTGTGCACCGTAAGGTCGATAGGGAAAATATCTCCGGTGCCGGAAGGAAAATACTTATGAAATTTACTGATCACCAGTAACTGATCAATCAATTCCTTGGGTTCCTCCCCAATGGGGATTCTGGTTCCCGGACTAATGCCCTTATCCTCAGCTATACCCACCTGGGCGTGCAGCAGAAAATGTCCCTCAGTAACCTCACAATAAGGATTGGTATGGTTACGATTGAATGCATCAATGATATCCATAATCTCTACACCTAACCGGTTGGCATATTCATCATGACCAAAACGTCCCGGTTTTCCTTCTTTTTCTAAAAGGATATTTACACATTCTGCAAGACCTACCAGGCCAAACATAGCCGTAAATCGATCCCTATGGATAAACCCTTCTTTTGCCAGAAAATTATGTTCAAAGAAGCCGCTTTCCTCTACCTCAAAGCGAATTCGCTCATCCATGTAAGCTGCCATAATTTCCATCACGTAAGGAAGTTCTTTTTCCTTAAACTGCCGGATAGTCTCTGCCCGCTTTGCAATATTGGAGAGAATTAACCGACACAGGGTATAGGCACCTCCACCCAAGGGCAGCCCGTTATAACAGCTTGCAATGACGTATTTCTCACTTAATTCATTCCTGAACATTCTATCATTGGCAAAGCTTGGCTTGGCACTATGCAGAGCACATTCCACCGCTTTAAGTGCAAATTCATCCTCAGTTACCCCTTCTTCATATTTCAGGGTAATATTAGGTACTGCCTGTTCCAGCTGCTGCTCTACTTCCAAAATCAGCCTTCCTGCTTTTGTACTCTTAGGCCCGATATTGGCATGGGAAAAAGAATCCAGAATGGTTCTGTCCATATGCACAAAAAACATATTCAGAAGCTTTTTTGCCTCATCCTCAGTTACCGTATCGATATAAGGCTCCAAAAGGACATCAAGCTGTCCGGTATAAACGGGAAAATTGGTTACACTGGGAACGTGCTTATAAAAAATCAACAAATGATTTAATACTTCATACAAATCCCTGGGAGGTGCTAGTTGCAGAAATTGACTGCTTTCTTTTAAAAATTTTTCATAATCAGGAATAATATATCGGGGGCGCAGGGGAGCATGGCCTTCTGCCAGATCACAAATACATTTTTCTCCGCTTTCAGGCTCTAAAAGTTCATTTAGACCCTCTGGCAAATCAAGTACTTCCAAAAGTGAATCTGCAGCCATGGCAAGGTTGGCTACCTTCTGCTCATGAGTCAATACAGGACTTTGGATTATTCCCAGTATCCTTTCTCTGGTTTCTTCTACTCTTTCCATCGATATTTTTTGCATCTTTACCTCCCACCCGGTATCGTTCCATCATCATTGCTTAGCGTTTATCCAAAAGCTGCCCTGAGGCTGCGGACCGGCCGCAGCCCTGAGACAGTTTTTATTCTAAATTAGTCTAATTCATATACATCGCCGTATACAGCTTCAAAGGCATCCTTTGAATCCGGAACGGTAATCTCACCGGAAATGATTTTTCCTTTAACTTCGTTTACCGCAGTAATTACTTCTTCAGGAAGCAAATCGGTTGTGGGTGCAATATCTACACCTTCATTGGTCAGATCATATACTGCAAGTCCTCCCTCCAGTGTACCTTCTACCAACTGAGAAACGGTAGCGTATACAGCATTATCCACACGCTTCATTGCAGAGGTAATAACAGTTTCCGGTGCAAGGTAAGACTGGTCACTGTCTACACCGATGGCCATAATCCCTTTAGCCTGAGCTTCAGAAATCACACCGGTACCGGTAGCACCTGCAGCATGGAATACTACATCTGCCCCATTGGTAACAAAGTTGGTGGTAAGGGTTGTCCCCATTGCCGGATCACCGAAGTTATTGGCATTACCCTGCTGAATCTTTGCATTAGGATTAGCATCCAGAACACCTGCACAGTAGCCATAGCCAAACAGGTGCATCACATCACTTGCCATACCAAGAACAAAGCCTACATTATCCTTTTTTGTCATCAAGCCTGCTACATAACCAACCAGATAGGAGGCCTGTTCCTGCTTGAAGGTAAGACAGGTTACGTTAGGAAGATCTGCACAACTGCTGTCATCAATAATAGCAAAATTTACATCCGGATTAGCTTCTGCTGCTGCTCTGGTTGCATCTGCCAAAAGGAAGCCTACGCTGATAATCAGGTCATATTCTTCATCAATAAAGGTTTCAATGTTAGGTGCATAGTCAGCATCGGTTGAGGAGGAAAGATAGTTTACTTCTACCCCAAAGTCTTTTGCTGCTTTCTGCAATCCTTCCCATGCAGACTGGTTGAAGGACTGATCCTCTACACCGCCGGTATCTGTTACAAGACCAATTTTAAGGCCTTCACCGGATGCTGTGGTATCCATGCCTGCTTCTTCGGTAACTGCACTTTCACTTCCGGTACTCTGAGTACCTGCATCACCGTTTCCTGCATTCTGACCGCCGCATGCCACTAGAGAAAGTGCCATGGTAGCAGCCAATACTACTGCCAATAGTTTCTTTTTCATAATTCTTCTTCTCCTTTTTCTTTTTTATTAAAATGGATAAACTCCAATTTAATCTTTTCCATAGAGTAGGCTATTCCACCTCTATGGTTACTATTGTCCCTGTTTTTGCAGCCGATGTCAATATCGTTTCTCCATCCAATAACTTAATCGTATGTGCATTGATAGTTTCTGATTCTCTATGCCAGATTTGTGGGCCCAAATCCCAAAGGAAGAAGCTCCTTAAGTGCATAAATATCATATTCTTTTTTATTTTTTGCCAGAATAATCTGGAATTCTTCCGGGCGGCAGAATTCCATCATTACCTGGCGGCAGACCCCACAGGGAGCTGCGTATTCCGTCAGGCTTTCTTCCTTACCGCCTACCACACAGATGGCAGAAAACTCCTTTGTTCCTTCGCTTACTGCCTTGAAAAAGGCTGTACGCTCCGCACAGTTGGAAGGTCCATAAGCCGCATTTTCTATATTACAGCCGGTATAAATAGTACCATTTTTTGCCAAAAGCGCTGCTCCTACTCTAAACCCGGAATAGGGGGCATAGGAAAAGAAACGCTGAGCCAGAGCCGTTTCAATCAGCTTCTCAATCACATCCTGTTTTAAGGTTTCCATTCTCTTTCTCCTCCATAATCAATTTTCTCAATGCCTCTACGGCTACCTGGATAGCCAGATCCGTATCATGCACTACCGGATTTTCCAGTCCCTCTTTCTCTCTTTCCTGATTGGCCACCACAAGGAAACAGCTTCCCGCACGAACACGAAGATAATTTGCCACAATAAATAATGCTGCCGATTCCATCTCGGAGGCCAGACAGCCCATTCTTTTCCATGCCTCCCATTTATTTACCAGTTCATAGCTGACCGGCTTGATTTCCGGCTCATGCTGGCCATAGAAGGAATCCTTACACTGTACCACACCTACATGGTACTGTACCTTTTTATCCTTTGCAGCGGCCACCAACGCATTGGTAATTCCCAGATCAGCTACTGCCGGGTATTCAATAGGTGCATATTCCTTACTGGTTCCCTCCATGCGGATTGCTCCGGTGGCAATCACCACATCTCCACT
>JBJELR010000365.1:0-5628 GCA_051879255.1 Lachnospiraceae bacterium
TCTAACCTAACAGTTTCCTCAACTCAGCAAGTTCCGCCTGGATTTCAGCTTCAATCGCTTCAATCTTGCCCATAATCACATCGGTAGGTTCATACTGAACTGCTTCATAAACCACTTCCTTATACTTATTGATTGAAAGGTCATAATCATTGGCTACAATATCTTCTACCGGAACAAAAAAACTCTGCTCTGTTCTTTCTCTTTCAGCCTCAGCTTCAAGATTATTGAATCTTGCAATGATATTCGGAATATCATTATCAGAAATTTCCTGACGCTTATCATCTAGGCTGAATCCATCTGCTTTCATATCATAGAACCAAACCTTATCAGTTCCGCCAGAACCAGTTTTTGTAAAAATAAGTATAGCTGTAGATACCCCGGCATAAGGTTTGAATACCCCACTTGGCATGGAAATTACAGCATCTAATTTATTATGCTCAAGGATTTCTTTTCTAATCTGTTTATGTGCATTACTACTTCCAAACAAGACACCATCTGGAACAATAACTGCTGCCCGTCCGCCTTTCTTAAGAATACGCAGAAATAATGCGAGGAAAAGAAGTTCCGTTTTCTTGGTCTTGGTAACTTTTAATAAATCTGCAGATACCGCTTCATAATCAAGGCTTCCCTTAAAAGGTGGATTAGCCAGGATTAAGGAATATCTTTCCACATCAGTATTCTGTTCCGACAAGCTGTCACGATAGGAAATATTGGGATTTTCTACACCATGAAGAAGCATATTCATTGCACCAATTCTAAGCATGGTTCTATCCATATCATTTCCATAGAACATTTCATTGTTAAAATGATCACGCAGCTTGGCATTCAAAAACATGTCTGCATGGTTTTCTCTTAAGTAACTCTGGGCTTCAATAAGAAAACCTGCTGAACCCATTGCAGGGTCTATAATAATATCTTCAGGACTTGGCTTTACCAAAGCGACCATCATTTTGATAATATGACGAGGTGTGCGGAACTGACCATTAGTACCGGCAGTCGCTACTTTGGAGAGCAGATACTCATAAAGGTCACCCTTGGAATCTTCATCGCCCAGCTCAAGCTTATCAATTCCATCTACAATTTTAGAAAGCATAGATGCGGTAGGAAGCTTGAAGATTGCATCGCCCATATATCGTGCATAGGCAGAATCTCCATCTTGATGCAGGTTTTTAATAAATGGAAATACGCCATTAGAGACCAGCTCATACATCTCATCGGCAGAACCAAGGTTCTTGAATTTGCTCCAACGATATTTTTGGCATTCTTCCGGGAACAGTGTTTCATACTCTACACCCAGGAAATTGGCTTCATTTTCTTTGGTAGTTTCAACATCATCCAACTGCTTGATAAAAAGCAGATAAGTAAATTGCTCGATAACGTCAAGAGGATTAGTGATACCTCCAGTCCAGAAAGTTTCCCAAATTTTATCAATCTTATTTCGTAATTCTCCGGTAATCATCATCTACTCCTAATTTCTTAAAAAGTTGCAAAAACACCGTTTTTTCAAGATTTAGCCCAGCTCATAGGGCGTAATCTGGTACACATAATAATTCAGCCAATTACAATACAGGTTATTCCCATGGGACCGCCACTGCAATTTAGGCTTTTTCCTGTCATCATCCTGGGGAAAATAGTTCTTCGGCAGTTGAATGGGAAGTCCCTTATTCTTATCTCTGAAATACTCATCCCTCAGGGTAAGGCGGTCATATTCCGGGTGTCCCATAACGAAAATCTGCTTTCCTTCTTCCGCCATGGCTAAGAGAACCCCCGCTTCCTCAGATTCTGCTAAAACCGTAAGCTGATTACAGCCATGGATGGCTTCTGTAGGGGTAGTGGTATGTCTGCTGTGGGGAATCAGAAAAAAGTCATCAAAGCCCCTTACCAGAGGAACCTTTCGGTTCAGCACCTTATGCTCAAATACGCCAAACAGCTTTTGGGGAAGCAGCACCTTATCCAAACCAAAATGATAATACAACCCGGCCTGTGCTCCCCAGCAAATATGAAAGGTACTGGTGACATGGGTTTTGCTCCACTCCATAATGGCACACAGTTCCTCCCAATAGTCCACTTCCTGGAAGGGAATCTGCTCCACCGGAGCCCCGGTAATAATCATCCCATCCCATTTTTTCCCCTTTAGCTCGTCAAAGATATTATAAAATTTATTCAAGTGGGTACTGGAGGTATTTAGAGATATATGGCTATTCATTTTCATAAAGGTTACATCTACCTGCAGGGGGGTATTGGACAAAGCCCGAAGAAGCTGCAGCTCCGTATCCTCCTTCACCGGCATCAGATTCAGAATAATAATCTGTAATGGCCGCATATCCTGATGAATCGCCCGATATTCGTCCATGACAAAAATATTTTCATTCTCCAATATGGGTTTAGCCGGTAAATCACTTTGTATTTTAATTGGCATTACTTACTATCCTATCTCTTTCCTGAAGTTTGTCATTTATTGTATCACAACTATACTGTAGGGGCAACTATGTCCTCTTTCTTTGCAAACTGCTTCATCACAGCCAATATTCTGCTATAAAATTGATAGACATTCCTGCCTGTCTATTGTATAATGAAAAATATTATTCTAATGAGGAGGAATTAATCATGATTCAACAAAGAAATATTGCTGTTTGCATTATTTTGTCCCTGGTAACCTGTGGTCTCTATAGTATTTACTGGTTTATCTGTCTGACCAACGAAACCAATGAGGTATCCGGCAATGATGGCACCTCTGGTGGTATGGCATTTCTATTCTCCATCATCACCTGCGGTATCTACGCACTCTACTGGATGTATAAGCAGGGAGAAAAGTTGGATGCTGCTAAGGCAGAGAAAGGAATCGTCAGCTCAAACAGCGGTATTTTGTATCTGGTTTTGGCCATCTTTGGTCTTGGCCTGGTATCCTATGCACTGATGCAGGATTCCCTTAACAAGTTGGCTGATTAACATGAAAAAGCGCCTACAAAGAGTTAGTATTATTTTATCCCTGCTGTTTACAGCAGGGATATTATATGGACTTTTTTCCTATTATACCGGAATAAGTATTCCCTGTATTTTTCACCAAATCACAGGCTTATACTGCCCGGGCTGCGGAGTTACAAGAATGTGCCTTAATCTGATGCAGGGTGACTTTTTCGGGGCTATGGAGAGTAATCGAATGCTTTTCTTTTTATCCCCTTTTTTCTTGTTAGTCGGGGTCCATTACCTGATTCGCTATATCCGCACCGGTTTACGTACAATCCCTGCCTGGCAGAATATTGGTCTTTATCTTGCCATTGGCCTCTTGATCTTTTATAGCCTGCTGCGTAATCTTGCTCTCTTTTTTCCTTCCTGAAAAAAGTTCTGTACTAAAGCCAGTGCCAAAAATCAGAATATTCGTTATAGGTATCTTTCCATGAATTCTTCCTCCGTAAGAATATCCACACCTGCTTCTCTGGCTTTCTTATTTTTAGCTGAATTAGAGGTGGCATCGTTATTAATCAAAGCTGTGGTTTTTGCTGAAACACTGCCTGCCACCTTCCCGCCCAAGACTTCAATTCTCTCCTTTAATGCGTTTCTGTTCTCAAAATGAGTCAATCCACCTGTAATGGCAAAGGTCATTCCTTTTAAGGTCTGGCTGCCTTCCTCAATGTTTTCCTTCTGGATATTAAGCTCCTTAACCAGTTTTTTTACCAGCTCTTTATTTTTTTCCTCTCCAAAATAGGCACAGAAGCCTCCTGCAATAACCTCTCCTATCCCATCAATTTGGCTTAGAGCCTCCACATTGGTTTCCATCATGGTCTCCAAATCATCATCAAACTCTTTACAGATCATCTTTGCGTTGGCAAGGCCAATGTTGGCAATCCCCAGAGCATAAATCAGCCTGGGTAAAGTGGTCTCTCTGGCCTTCTCAATGCTTTGCAAAAGATTACTGCAGGATTTCTCCCCAAAGCCTTCCATTTCCTCTATCTCCTGCTTATACTTTTTTAGATAAAAAATATCTGCAAAATCATGAAGAAAGCCTTTTGCAATAAATTTCTCTAAGGTGGCCTCTGAAAGCCCATCAATGTTTAAAGCATCCCGACTGACCAATAGGGTGAATGCCTTTATCTTTTTCGCACTGCATTCCGGATTCAGACAGTAAAGCAACTGCACTGCATTGGTTTCCCGTATTTCGGTTTTTCCCCCACAGGCAGGGCAGCAGGAAGGAATTTTCAGGGTGTCAGAGCCGGTAAGATTTTCTGCAATCTGCGGAATAATCATATTGGCTTTATAGACGGTAATCCGATCTCCCACCCCCAGCTTTAATCCCTTTACAATGCTGATATTGTGTACAGAGGCCCGGCTGACGGTGGTTCCCTCCAGCTCTACAGGCTCAAAAACAGCCACCGGATTGATGAGTCCCGTCCGGCTGGGACTCCATTCCATTTCCACCAGTCTGGTTTCCCTTAATTCATCTGCCCATTTAAAGGCAATGGAATCTCTGGGAAATTTTGAGGTTCTTCCCAATGCTTTTCCATAAGCAATGTCCTCAAAGGTAAGCACCAGTCCGTCTGAGGGCACATCATAGCCAGAGACCTTTTCTTCAAAATACCTCACTGCATCTACAATATTTTCAGGAGTAACCCTGCGATATTCTACCACCTCGAATCCCTGGTCTTTAAGGAAAACAAATTCCGCCTCTCTGGAATTTCCAAAATCCTTCTCTTTTCCATTCTCCTTAGCATCCACCAGAGAAAAGGCAAAAAAACGAACTTTTCTTTCTGCTGTAATCTCATTATTTAACTGACGCACAGATCCTGAGCAAAGATTTCTGGGATTCTTGTATTTATTCTCTGCCTCCTCTATGGTGGCATTTATTTTTTGAAAATCTCCGTAGGTAATTACCGCCTCTCCTCGAAGAACCAGCTTCCCCCTAAAAGGAATGGTCAGCGGCAGATTGGTAAACATCCGGGCATTATTGGTTACCACTTCTCCCACTTCCCCGTTTCCCCGGGTAACTGCCTTAATCAGCCTCCCCTGATCATAGGTTAGTACGATGGTCAGACCATCCAGCTTCCAGGACAGAAGTCCCTCTTTTCCTTTCAGCCACTCTGCCAGCTCCTCTCTGTCTTTCGTTTTATCTAAAGACAGCATGGCAGTTTCATGAGCCTCCTTGGGCAATTCTTCTACTGCCTCATAACCTACCTTCGTTGTTGGGCTTCCTGCCAAAGTGGTTCCTGTACTCTTTTCCAATTCTACCAGTTCATCGTAAAGTTTATCATATTCGAAATTACTAATGATTTCCCTGTCCTTGGCATAGTAGGCTCTGGCAGCCTCATTCAGCAGGGTAATCAATTCCTTCATTCTGGTTAACGAATCCATAGCATATCTCCTTTTTTCTGAATGCTTTTCTTTTTACTATTTTGGGTTTTTATCCCCTTGGAGACTGGAAAAGACTCCCTGGTATAGTTGAGCAAGCTCCTCTCCTTCCAGTCTGCGATATTCTCCGGGCTTTAGTTTCCCCAAAGTTATATTGGCAACTCTTATCCGCTTTAAGGAAATAATTTCATACCCAAGTACCTCACACATGCGGCGAATCTGCCGGTTTAAGCCCTGGGTCAGAATAATGGAAAAGGTATATGTTCCAATCTTCTCTACTTTACA
>JBJELR010000366.1:0-5622 GCA_051879255.1 Lachnospiraceae bacterium
AGCAGACTGCTGAATGAATATAAGGTACAGATTGAACTGGATAAGCCAAAGGTGGCTTATCGGGAAACCATACGTAAGAAATCTGACGTGGAGTATAAATATAAGAAGCAGTCCGGAGGACATGGACAATATGGTCATGTTAAGATGACCTTTGAGCCCTCCGGTGACGTGGAAGCTCCCTTCGTGTTTGAACAGACCGTAGTGGGGGGTGCAGTACCCAAGAATTTCTTCCCGGCAGTAGAAAAGGGGCTGCAGGAATCTGTACTCAAAGGGCCTTTGGCGGCTTATCCTGTAGTGGGAGTTAAAGCAGTGCTTTATGATGGCTCCTACCATCCTGTGGATTCTTCGGAAATGGCCTTTAAGATGGCAACCATTCAGGCCTTTAAGAAGGGCTTTATGGAGGCTACTCCGGTATTGCTGGAGCCTATTTATTCCCTGAAGGTAACCGCACCTGATGCTTATACCGGAGATATTATGGGGGATTTGAATAAAAGAAGAGGTCGGGTACTGGGCATGACACCGGCTCCCGGCGGTAAACAGATTATTGAAGCGGATATTCCTATGGCAAGCCTTGATGGATATTGTACCGATTTGCGCTCTATGACCGGTGGCAGAGGCGAATATTCCTACACCTTTGCTCGATACGAGCAGGCTCCCGGCGATGTACAGGAGAAGGAAGTTGCGGCAAGAGCAGCTAAGGTTGCAGAAGGAAGTGACGAAGGTTAATGGGAAGCACAGGCAGCCTGATAAGCCAAACTGAATAAAGTGGAGCTAAATAGCCATAATTTCCCCTCATATTATCTGAAAAAAGGTGATATGAGGGGATTTATAAACTATAGTTGGGGCTTGCTTTTTGAGAAGAAAGCGTTATAATGATTATTGATGCGGAAAACTGAATATAGAATGATAATGATGAGGAGAAGAAACACATGAAGAAAAGAATCAAAGGAATTCTTTTAGTGTCTGTGTTACTGACACTAACTATTGCACTGAGTGCTTGCTCAGGTGATAAGGCAGGTGAACCATCGAACGGAAGCGCTGCACAGGCTGAGATTACAGGCAGCGAAACCACAGATGAGTCCTCGATTACCATCGGTATTCCACAGGATTTGGAAGAAAGTCTTGACCCACATAAAGCAGTTGCGGCAGGAACGAAGGAAATTCTGTTTAATATCTATGAAGGTTTGGTTAAGCCGGACAGTGATGGTAATATGGTGCCCGCCGTAGCAAGCGAATATACCATGGAAGATGATGGTAGGACGTATACCTTCACCTTGAGAGATGGTATCCTGTTCCACGATGGAACGGCTGTAACGGTAGAGGACATCCGCTATTCAATCGAACGATGCGCCGATACCAGTGGAGAAGGAACCCTTCTGGTTTCGGCTTTTTCTAATATTGAGAGTGTGGAGATTGTAGATGAGAAAACCGTCAGCGTACATCTGGTGGAAGCGGATACGGAGTTTTTAAGTGAATTGACGGTGGCGATTATTCCCCAAAACAATGCAGATCCGGACAAAATAGCTATCGGTACCGGCCCCTATCGCTTTGTCTCCCGAAGTATTCAGGATAACATTGTCCTGACCAGGTTTGAGGACTATTGGGGAAATAAGGCTAATATTCGTGATATTACACTGAAAATTATTGCAGATGGTGATTTGATTGTTACGAATTTGAAAAGCGGGTCCATCGATATGTTCTGCCGTCTCACCACCGATCAGGCAAAGGAACTGGAGGGGAATGGCTTCGACATTTATGAGGGAACCATGAATCTGGTACAGGCTCTGTATCTGAATAATGATTTTGAGCCCTTTAAGGATGTAAAAGTACGCCAGGCTCTTTGCTATGCAATAGATCCCCAGGAGATTTTGGAGCTGGGTTTTGAGGGGAAAGGAACCATAATTGGAAGCTCCATGTTCCCGGCCTTTGGAAAATACTATCTGGAGGAGCTTGCATCCTCCTATCCCAGAGATATCGAGAAGGCAAAAGAATTGTTGAAGGAGGCCGGCTATGAGGAAGGATTCTCCTTTAGCATCACCGTTCCTTCCAATTATCAGCCCCATGTAGATACGGCCCAGATTATTGTGGAGCAGTTGAAGGAAATTAAGGTAAAGGCCACCATTAATCTGGTGGAATGGGAGACTTGGGTTTCTGAAACCTATATCGGCAGACAATTTGAGTCTACGGTAGTAGGGGTAGATGCTTCCACGTTGACAGCAAGAGCCCTTTTGGAGAGATTCACCTCTACTAATGACAAGAACTTTATTAATTTTAACAGTGCCGACTATGACCAGGCCTTTACGCAGGCCATTACGGCTACAGACGATGCTGAAAAAACGGCCTATTACCAGGAATGTGAAAGAATTTTATCCAAAGAAGCAGCTAATGTTTACCTTCAGGATATGGCCAGCCTGGTGGTACTAAACAGCAAATATGGCGGGTATCAGTTCTATCCGCTGTACGTGCAGGATTTTGCAGCATTATATATAAAATAGGCAGTAGCAGGAAAGAGAGGAGAGGACAGGATGCGTTATGCAGGGAAAAAAATAATCAGTATGCTGGTTACGCTGCTTGTGGTGTCCTTCCTGGTCTTTCTGGCCTTCACTGTGATACCGGGAGATCCGGCGGTGGCAAAACTGGGAATTCAGGCTACTCCTGAAAGACTGGAGGCACTGCGGGAGGAAATGGGGTTGAACAGGCCTTTTGCAGAAAGATACCTTACCTGGGTGCTCAATGCCTGCAGAGGAGACTTTGGTATTTCTTACAGCTATGGGACTCCGGTTTCTGACATTGTGTTGGAAAAACTGCCCATTACCCTCTGCCTGACAGGGATGTCTTTTTTAATGATGACAGGCTGCGCAATTCCTCTGGGAATTTATACCGCAAAGCATGAAGGAGGATGGCTGGACCGCATCATTCTGATGATTAATCAGATTTTTATGGCTGTTCCTCCCTTCTTTGCCGGGATTTTGATTACCTATTTATTCGGACTGCTTTTACACTGGTTTCAGCCGGGTGCCTTCGTTTCCTATCAGGTCAGTATAGGGAAATTTCTTTATTATCTGATTTTTCCCTCCTTGGCCATTGCCATTCCCAAAATAGCCATGACGGTTAAGCTGCTTCGAAGCTCCTTGGCTCAGGAGGCGAAAAAGGACTATGTGAGAACGGCATATAGTAAAGGAAATGGTAAAAATGCTGTATTTTATCATCATGTATTGAAAAATGCCCTGATTCCTGTGGTTACTTTTCTGGCCATGACGTTGACCGATATGGTGGCAGGAAGTGTCATTATGGAACAGGTATTTTCTATTCCCGGATTGGGACGTATTCTGATTACCTCAATTTCCAATCGGGATTATCCGGTGGTGGAGGCGATTATTATTTTGCTGGCAGCCATCGTAGTGGTTGTGAATCTGATTTCCGATTTGATCTGCCGGGGAATAGACCCAAGAATTGGCAGAAGTGAGTAAGGTTATGGACAGATTTGGAGGGCGAAGGAAGTGGGATGAAACGGTTTGGAGAGGGAATAAGAAAAATAATGAATAGGCAAAAAAACGACAGGCCAGTCAAAAGAAAGAGAAATTACACCTTCCTGGCAGGGAGTGTGATTACCGGGGTAATCCTTGCTCTTACCTTGATTGGCTTTTTTTACACCCCCTATGATCCGGAAAAAATGGATGCCGCCAATAAGCTGGCAGGGATATCCTTTCAACATATCATGGGCTGTGATAACTTTGGCAGGGATATTTTCAGTCGTGTATTAAAGGGATGTGGAACTACGCTGATGGTAGCCGGGGGAACGGTTTTCATCGGAACCTTTTTTGGCCTGTTGATTGGTGCTTTTACGGGATATTTTACGGGACTGATTGATGAGGTGCTGATGCGGATTATGGATGCCTTGTTCGCTTTTCCCAGTTTACTTCTGGCATTGGTCTTTGTAAGTCTTTTAGGCAGTGGAAAGTATCAGGTAATTATTGCCCTGGGAATCGCCTTTATCCCCAGCTTTTCCAGAATCGTGCGCAGTGAATATATGCGTAACCGAAGGCTGGATTACGTCCAAAGTGCCAGACTGGCCGGAGCATCCCACCTTAGAATTATGTTTGTTCATATTTTACCCAATATTCATCGGGTATTGTTGGCCTCGGTGATGATTGGCTTCAATAATGCGGTATTGGCAGAGGCCGGGCTGACCTATCTTGGCATTGGTGTTCAGCCGCCGGATGCCAGTCTTGGAGAGATGCTTTCTTCTGCCCAGACCTATTTGTTTTCAGCTCCCTGGTATGCGTTGGGAACAGGGCTCACCATTATTTTGATGATTCTCGGCTTTAGTCTGATGGCAGAGGGTCTGCAGCAAACCTAAGGAGGACATCATGCTGTTAGAAGTAAATAAGCTGAATATTGAATTTCACGATCATCTGATTCCCGAAACAGTGGTGTCTGATGTGAGCTTTACGTTGAATGAGGGAGAAATCTTGGGAATTGTGGGAGAGTCCGGTTCAGGAAAAAGCACGATAGCCCATGCCATAGCCGGCCTGTTAAGCAGGCATGATATGAAAAAAACAGGAGAGATCCGGTTTGAAGGAAAGAATTTGCTGTCCTGTTCCCGTACAGAATTGAGGCAGATTCAGGGCAACCATATCGGGATTATTTTTCAGGAACCCATGACCAGCTTGAATCCGGTGAAAAGGATCGGCTGGCAGGTAGGGGAAACCCTTCGCATTCATACCGACCTGAGCAGAGAGGAAATCAAGAGACAGGTTCTGGATATGCTAAAAAAGGTTGAGCTGGAGAATCCGCAAAGGGTATATGAGCAATATCCTGTAGAATTATCCGGTGGTATGCGCCAACGGGTGATGATTGCTTCTGCCATGATTTGCAAGCCCAGAATCCTGATTGCAGATGAGCCTACAACGGCTCTTGATGTTACCATACAGGCTCAGATTGTAAAGCTGTTAAAACGACTGAATCAAACGGAAAAAACAGCGATCTTATTTATTTCTCATGATTTAAGTCTGGTAAAGACCCTTTGCGAGAAGGTAATCGTCATGCAAAAGGGCAAAGTAGTAGAGAGAGGAGCTTCCAGGGAGGTATTTAATCAGCCCGGGGAGGAATATACCAGACTGCTGGTTGAGGCAATACCAAAATGTGAACGAGGCAAAAGTATGCGGGAGAGGCTATGAGCAAAATATTGACGGTAGAGGGTGTAAATTCATACTATAAAGTCAAAAGGCCGGGAAAGGCCGGGAGAGAACGGCTTCAGATTCTAAGAGATATTTCCTTTGAACTTAAGGAAGGTGAAATTTTAGGTCTGGTAGGAGAAAGCGGCAGTGGAAAATCCACACTGGCAAAAACTATTCTCTCCATGGTGCCGGATTATGAGGGGAAGATTTTGTGCAGGGATTCTCATCCGCAGATGATTTTTCAGGATCCCTTTGGTTCTTTAAACCCGGCCAAAAAGGTGGGCTGGATATTACAGGAGCCGCTGCGTAATTTGAAGCGCTGTTCCGGTAAGGAACGCTACAGCCAGGCCGTAGAGATGCTTCAAAAAGTGGGACTGGGAGAAAAATACATGGAGCATTATCCCCATCAGCTTTCCGGCGGACAGCGGCAGAGGGTATGTAT
>JBJELR010000367.1:0-5609 GCA_051879255.1 Lachnospiraceae bacterium
GGCTTAGATGGACATAATATTCTGATTTTAAAGGAACATGATGTTAAAGTTATTACTGACCTGATGATGGGTGGTGATGGTACCAATACAGAGGGAGAACTGGGAGAACTGCATCTAAGTGCTATTTCAGAAGCGATGAACCAGATGATGGGTTCTGCAGCCACCAGTCTTTCTCAGATGTTGGGCACCATGATTGATATCAGCCCTCCTGAAGCTACTCTTCTGGATCTGATTGATATTAAGCAGGGAGAAGAGATTTCTCCATTTTTAGGAGGAACCTTTGTAAAAATCGGATTTCGTATGCAGATTGGTGACCTGGTTGACAGTAACATACTGCAGCTATATCCGGTTGACTTTGCCAAAAAGCTGGTGGAGACTTTTATAGAAGGAATGGGAATGGCTCAGGATGCTTCTGCTCCTGCACCGGAACCAACACCCGCACCGGAACCGGCACCATATATTCCCCCTGCTGTAGATCCTTCCCAGCAGATGGGTGGCATGAATAATATGGGAATGCAGCCGATGATGCAGCAGCCAATGATGCAGGGAATGCAGCCGATGGGGATGGCTCCTATGGGAATGCAGCCGATGATGCAGCCGATGGGAATGGCCCCGGGCAATATGCAGAATGTGAATTATCAGCCTGCTCAGTTTAGCAGTTTTGCCCCCAATGTAAACTCAGTGGCCGGCAATGAAAATATTAATTTGATTATGGATGTTCCATTGCAGGTTACTGTGGAATTAGGGAGAACAAGCAAATCGATTTCTGAGATTTTGGATTTTGCACCGGGAACAATTATTGAGTTAGACAAGATTGCCGGAGAACCGGTGGATGTATTGGTCAACGGCAAGTTTGTTGCAAAAGGTGAAGTAGTTGTCATTGAAGAAAGTTTCGGTATCAGAGTAACGGAAATTATCAAATAAGTAAGACAAGTAAGGAGTGTACAATGGCTAAGAATATTTTAATTTGTGATGATGCAGCATTTATGAGAATGATGATTAAGGACATTCTTACCAAAAATGGTTACAATGTTGTCGGTGAGGCTGAGAACGGAGCAAAGGGTGTAGAAAAATACAATGAGTTAAAGCCTGATCTGGTTCTCATGGATATCACCATGCCTGAAATGGACGGAATTGCAGCCTTGAAGGCGATTAAAGGGGCAGATGCCGGTGCCAGTGTGATTATGTGCTCTGCAATGGGACAGCAGGCTATGGTTATTGAATCTATCCAGGCAGGAGCAAAAGACTTTATCGTTAAGCCCTTCCAGGCTGATCGTGTTCTTGAGGCAGTTAAGAAAGTGATTGGTTAAACCATGTTGTTATCTATGGGGGATCCTGTTAGTTCCTTTGCACAGTTTATTACGGTTTTTCTGTTGTTTCTGGCTGTCCTGGCACTTACCTATTTTACCACCAGATACATAGCCGGATATCAGAAAAGCAGGATAAAGACCGGAAATATGGAACTGATAGAAAGCCTTCGGATTTCCAATAATAAGTATCTTCAGATTGTGAGAGCGGGCAATAAATATCTGGTTATGGCAGTCTGCAAGGATACGGTAACCTTTCTTGTGGAGCTGAAGGAAGATGAACTGATTATTTCGCAGGAAGAAGCTGTAAACCTGGATTTTAAAGGATTTTTGGAAAAAGCAAAGCAGCTTCGTCCGGGAAACGGTAATCAGGATACAGACAAAGGGAAATAGGCATCAGATGAAGAAGTTGTTACAAGAAGTTGAATTGAGAATAGGGAAATTAATATGCCTGCTGGTGATGGCAGGCATATTCTGTATTTGTCCTGCCATTTCAGCCCGGGCGGCAGATACCCTGGACAGACCTTTAACGGGAACGACGGTAAATCAAACCAATATAAGAGAACCGGGAGCCTCAGAGAATATGGCTGAGCTTGCCGAACCAAATGTAACAAATGGGCTTACGGTGACCATAAATGGAGATAACGGTCAGTTAAATTCCACACTGAGAATTTTAATTACACTTACGTTAATTGCACTGGCTCCCACTTTGATTATTATGCTAACTTCCTTTACCAGAATAATCATCGTGCTTCATTTCACCAGAAATGCGCTGAACACACAGACATCACCACCTAATCAGGTATTAATTGGTTTGGCGTTGTTTCTTACCTTTTTTGTGATGAATCCGGTATTGGTTCGTATCAATGAAGAAGCCTTAAAGCCCTTTGATGAAGGTCTAATTACCCAAGAGGCAGCACTGGAGAAGGGGATGGCTCCTTTGCGGGAGTTTATGTATGAGCAGACACAGGTAAAGGATGTAAAGATGTTCATGGATATTGCAGGTAAGGAGTGGACTACCGAATTGGATGCCATACCCAATGAGGTGTTAATCCCCAGCTTTATCGTCAGTGAGCTTAGAACAGCCTTTATTATTGGATTTGTTATCTATATTCCGTTTATTGTAATTGATATGGTAGTAGCGTCGGCTCTGATGAGCATGGGTATGATGATGCTGCCGCCGACTACGATTTCGATGCCCTTTAAGATTTTATTGTTTGTATTGGCAGACGGTTGGAATCTGGTCATCGGTAATCTGATAAAAACCTTCTATTAGCGGATTCACTTAGAAAAGAGGTTATTGGATGGGAATTGATGAAGTCGTTCAGATTGTAAACAGAGCCCTATATACGATTTGTGTTACAGCAGCTCCGGTTTTGTTGGTTTCTCTGGTGGTGGGTCTGTTAATTAGTATTTTTCAGACGGTAACCAGTATTCAGGAACAGACACTGACCTTTGTTCCCAAGATTTTGTCCATTTTTATTGCTTTAATTTTTCTGGGACACTGGATGCTGAACAATATGGTGGAGTACATGGTGGAATTATGGTCAGATTTCGCCGTTTATATCAGGTAAATTATGATTGAATATGCGTTTTCCATGGCGGATTTGGAATACTATCTGCTGATTCTATGCAGGGTTTCCTGTCTTATTTTTCTGGCTCCCTTTTACGGGATGAACAGTACGCCGGCCAGAATCAAAATTGGGCTGAGCATTTTTGTGGCTTATTTGCTCTACCAGCTTATGCCCACCCAGACAAGGCTGGCATACAACACAGTGACCAGTTATGCAGTTATTGTACTAAAGGAAGTAATCTGTGGTCTGCTATTGGGCTTTGGATGTAATATCTGCATGAGTATCCTGTCTTTTTCAGGACGGATTATTGATATGGAAACCGGGTTATCCATGGCCAGTCTTATGGATCCCATGACCAGGGAACAGAGCAGTATTACAGGAATTTTATACCAGTATGCAGTGCTTTTACTGCTGATTATCTCAGGGATGTATCAGTACATTCTAAATGCATTGGTGGAAAGCTTTATTTTGATACCGGTTAATGGAGCCATATTCAGAAGTGACAGGCTGCTGAGAGTTATGCTGGAATTTATGGCAGATTATATTTTTATTGGATTTCGGATCTGCCTTCCTATTTTTACGGTAATGCTTATTCTCAATGCGGTTTTGGGAATTTTGGCTAAAGTGGCCCCTCAGATGAATATGTTTGCGGTAGGAATTCAGCTTAAGGTTTTAACCGGTTTAAGTATTTTATTTCTGACTACGGGAATGCTTCCCCGCTTATCGGATTTGCTTTTTACACAGATGAAAACAATGATGGTTGCTTTTGTGGAGGCAATGATGTGATTTTAGAATATAATCTTCAATTTTTTGCTAAGGATGGTCCCGGCGGAGAAAAAACGGAGCCGGCAACCCAAAAGAAATTAGACGATGCAAGAAAAGAAGGGCAGGTAGCCAAATCCAAGGAAATAGCCAATGGATTAGGGCTTTTGGCTCTGTTTTTGGTGTTAAAATTCTGGGTTGGCAATATGGGTAATTCTTTTTTGGAAACCTTTTCGGCCATCTATAACCGCATTCCCAGCATAACCAAGCTGTTGGGGGGCACAGCACCTGAAAGGGAAATGCAGATTCTGTTTAACCACTCCATACAGCAGTTGATTATTATGCTCCTTCCTATTTTCCTAGTAGGCTTTGTAGTAGCCCTGCTCAGTGATTTGTTACAGGTAAAATGGAGGCCCACTGCCAAGCCCTTAAAGCCAAAGCTTTCCAAGCTAAATCCCATTAGTGGATTTAAAAAGATAATCTCCCCCAACTCATTGGTGGAGTTGATTAAATCGGTTGCCAAAATTTTGCTGATTGGCTATATGGCCTACAGCTTTTTACAGGATTATTATCAATATATTTTCCTTTTGTATGACATCAGCCTGATGCAGGCAATCATCTTTTTAGGGCAGATTGTAACGGATTTGGGTGTCAGAATCTCCGCAGTATACATGATTCTTGCTTTAGCGGATTTTGCTTATCAGAAGTTTAAATTTAAGGAAGACATGAAGATGAGCAAGCAGGAGGTAAAAGAGGAATATAAGAATCAGGAAGGGGACCCTCAGATTAAGGGTAAAATTCGTCAGAAGATGAGGGAGATTTCCCAAAGAAGAATGATGCAGGCCCTTCCGCAGGCGGATGTGGTTATTACCAACCCTACCCATTATGCCGTAGCCATCCAATACGATGCCTCACGTTTTACGGCGCCTATTGTATTGGCTAAGGGGCAGGATTTTCTGGCTAGGAGGATTAAGGAGATAGCCAGAGAAAACCATATAGAAATCGTAGAAAATAAACCTTTAGCAAGGATGCTGTATGCCAACGTTGAGGTGGGTGAAGCAATTCCGCCGGAACTGTATCAGGCAGTTGCAGAGGTTCTTGCCTTTGTTTATCATATGCAGGGAAAAGTATAGTTGAAAGGAGGGAACAAAATGAAAAAAGCGGATTTAGGCATAGCACTTTATATTCTCACTGCCTTTGCCATGCTGATCATTACCATCCCATCCGGTTTGCTGGATTTTTTCCTGGCAATAAACATTGCAGTTGCTTTTACCGTTCTGTTTACCTGTATGTTTGTGAAGGATGTATTGGATATTTCTTTTTTCCCAACTATCCTCTTATTTACTACGATATTTCGTATTGCTTTAAATGTTTCCTCCACTAAGCTGATTCTTTATACGGGGGAGCCGGGTAATGTAGTAACGACCTTCGGTGAGTATGTGGGCGGTGGTGATTTGATTATTGGTGCCATCGTGTTTATTATTCTGATTTTAATTCAGTTCATGGTAATTAACAAGGGTTCTGAGCGAGTGGCTGAGGTAACGGCCAGATTTACGCTGGATGCAATGCCCGGTAAGCAGATGGCCATTGATGCGGATTTAAATACCGGTGCCATTACGGATCGGGAGGCAAAGGAAAGGCGAGATAAGATTCAGCAGGAGGCCAGCTTCTTCGGGTCCATGGACGGTGCCGTAAAGTACGTTAAGGGAGATGCTACAGCCGGTCTGATTATTACTATGGTCAACGTGGTTGGCGGTATTGCCATGGGGATGTTTAGACAGGGGCTGGACTTTAGTACTGCTTTAGATAAATACGTTATCCTGACCATTGGTGACGGTTTGGTGAGCCAGATTCCCTCCTTGCTGATTTCTCTTTCTACCGGTATCCTGGTAACCAAGGGAAGCAAGGATGCGGATTTTGGTACTGTTCTGGTCCGTCAGCTTTTTGGTGTTCCCAAGGTATTGTA
>JBJELR010000368.1:0-5545 GCA_051879255.1 Lachnospiraceae bacterium
GATTTTTCATTATGGTTCCGGATATGGACTCCTACCAGAAAATCCTTGCGTCCCTGGGTCTATTAGGATAAAGATTGAATTAGAAAATAAAAAGGCATACATAGGAGAAAACATGGACATTAAAGTTGGAATGGGTGATTTGAACGTCTGCAGCGGTAAGGATTCCATCACCACATTAGGATTAGGCTCCTGCGTAGGGGTAGTACTTTGGGATCCGCAATCGAAGGTATGTGGTATGCTGCATGCCATGCTGCCTGACAGTACTGCGATTCGTAATAATTCTAATATTGCTAAATTTGTGGACAGTGGACTGGATGAGCTGCTGAAACGGGTTATTGCCAAGGGAGCCAGAAGGCAGAATCTTGTGGCAAAAATTGCAGGGGGAGCACAGATGTTCTCGGTAAGTAATAAGTCGGATATGATTGCTGTGGGAAAAAGGAATGCAGAGGCGAGTATAAAGAAGTTGAATTCCCTTCATATTCCGGTTAAGGCACAGGATACGGGAGGGTCCTGTGGCCGGACGGTGACCTTTTATCCCGAGAACGGCCAATATCATATCAAATGTGTTGGAAAAGATATCAAAATCATATAAGGGCTTAGGGGATGAAGAAAACCAGATTAAAGTTATTTCCGGCAATGCTCATGCTGGCAGCCGGGAGTATTACCAGTATTATGACTTACTATTTTCAGTACGGATTTAAGACGGCATTATTAATTTTGCTGTCTGTCCTGCTGTTCTACTATTTGGTTGGACTTATTTTTATTAAAACACTCCTTCACTTTGAGCGGGTTAATGAGGAAAAGAGACTGGAGAAGGCAAGGGCAGAAAGCGAGGAAAATCAGGAGAATATGGAAGCTGCTCCGGATTTTGAACCAGAGGAGTCAGAAGAAGGCATATTGGATTAAAAATTACCGGATAGAAGTAGAAATAAGGAAGAAGCTTCATACTAAGGAGTTTAGGTAAATGGACGAAACAGGAAGAAACAGGCTATGGCTGGAATATGAAAAGAGTAATCATCATTCGGAAATCAGGGAGAAAATTATTCTGGAATATGCACCTTTGGTTAAGTTAGTGGCAGGAAGGCTTAGCATGTATCTGGGATATAATGTAGAATATGAAGACCTTGTCAGCTATGGAATATTCGGACTGATAGATGCAATTGATAAATTTGATTTTACAAAGGCAGTTAAATTTGAAACCTATGCCTCTCTGCGAATACGGGGGGCAATCCTGGACCAGATTCGTAAAATGGACTGGATTCCCAGAACAATACGTCAGCGGCAGAAACAGATTGAGGCAGTCATGCGGGAAATCGAAAGTGTTCATGGAAGGGCTGCGACGGATGAAGAAATTGCCAGGGGACTGGGGATAACCGGAGAGGAATATGCACAATGGCAGTCCAAGATGAAAATCACGAATGTGGTTTCGCTTAATGAGTTTTTAGAGCAGGGAAGTGATATTCCCCACACAGCAGGAGCTCAGCGCTTTATCATGCCGGAGGAGGCTGTTGAACAGGAAGAACTAAAAAAAATGCTGGAGGAGGCCCTTACCCTTTTGACTCCAAAAGAGCGAAAGGTAATCGAGTTATATTATTATGAAGATTTGACCTTGAAGGAAATCAGTCATGTACTGGAGGTGACGGAATCCAGGGTATCACAGCTACATACCAGAGCTTTACAGAAGATGAAGACAAGAATGGGAAAGTATATGGGAATTATGGAACAACTATAGTAAAAAATGAAGAATAAGAACAGGGGGAGGTAACATTGCATTCATATTTTCAAGTGATGAACGAAGCCAGCAGGACTTGCCTGAAGCTGGTGGCAGGCAGGGAGCCTATTTTGGTCAGTGAGGTGATGGAATATTTGGATAGACATCAGATTTCCTTCAACCTGACTGAGCTAAATAAGGCTATTCTGTCTTTGAAGGAAGATACAGTAATTGAATTGTGCCAGCAAAAAACCTATCCCTTAAAGGAGGAACTTCATCTTATTATTTCGGATAATCGGATGAAGGCCATAGCAAGATTTTATCCCCCGTCTAACGATGGTATTTTCATGACGGAGACAGATATTGTCGATGAGCTGAAATATAAGGGAGTGGTTTATGGAATAGATACGGAAAGGATTAAGGAGTTTTTAACCAACAAGGAATATTGTACGAATATAAGCTTGGCTAAGGGGAAGGAAGTACGGCATGGCAATGATGCTTATATAGAATATTTCTTTAATACCGATTTAAAGGCAAGGCCAACGGTAAATCCGGATGGCAGCGTGGATTTTTTTCATCTTAATATTATTAATCACATTAAGAAGGGGGATTGCCTGGCCCGACTTTATCCGGAAGATAAGGGAGAGGCAGGGATGGATGTATGTGGTGGTGTGGTACATCCCAGAACCGTAAAAAAAAGGTTTCTTCGTTTCGGTAGAAACATTGAACTGTCGGATGACCACAGAGAGATTTATTCTCAGGTAGATGGCCATGTCACTCTGGTAGACCATAAGGTGTTTGTCAGTAATGTGATGACGGTAGAAAATGTGGATTTATCTACCGGAGATATTGAATATGAAGGAAATCTGCAGGTGAATGGTAACGTCTGCTCTAATTTTCGAATTAAAGTGCATGGAGACGTGGAAGTTCGAGGTGTAGTGGAGGGAGCTGAAATCATTGCCGGTGGAAATATCACCATCGCCCGGGGAGTAAACGGGATGAATAAGGGAAATCTTCAGGCCGGTGGGAATATTGTGGCAAAATATATTGAGAATGGAACCGTTGAAGCAAGGGGATATGTGCAGGCAGATTCTATCCTCCACAGCCATGTGATGGCGGGAACGGAGATAAGGGTTGGTGGAAAAAAGGGATTCATTACCGGCGGTTATGTATGTGCAACAAACCTTGTGGATGTGAAAACGCTTGGGTCCGAGTTGGGTGCTAATACTATTGTTGAAATAGGAATATCACCGGAAGCCAAACAGCGCTATCAGTATTTGCAGGAACAGTTAAAAAAGGACAATAAGACGATTTCCAATGCCCGTCCAATTCTGGAGTCGGCAAAGAAAAAGATTCGTTCAGGAGTTAAGCTTACCCCAAAGCAAGTTAGACAGGTTCAGGAATTATCCAATGTTGTGACCAGAGCGAAAAAGAATATAGAGCTGGCTACTAAGGAACTGATGCAGATGGAGGAACTGATGTCCATTGGAAGTGATGCACAGATTATCGTAAGAGATAAGGTATACCAGGGAACCAAGCTGGTAATTGCAGACGTATCCAAAATCATTAAGACCCAGGTTCAGTACTGCCGTTTTATCAGACAAAAGGGTGATGTTACTATGATTGGGATGAATTAGTGGAGGAAGTATGGCGATAGGACAGGTTGACTTAAATCATGCGATGACAAGAATACAGGATTTTACTACGCAGAAGCATAATGAAGATCACAGAGGGGTAGTAGAGCAAAGTCATTTACAGACCCAGTTTCATAAAGAGCTTAATACCAATATGAAACAGGTTGTTAAGCCTGACCAGACAGAGTATCAGAATAAGAAGTTTGATGCTAAGGACAAAGGAGATGGGCATTATTCCGGGGATGGTGGAAAAAACAGGAAAAAAGAACAAAATTCTGATGGCCGTGTTGTCCCTAAACGGGAAACAGGATTTGATGTAAAAATATGATGGAGGCAGCCGGCCAAAAGCCGGCTGAAATTGATATGGGAATAACGGAAATAATTTTAATCATACTGGGAATCAGTATTTTCGTTGCAAGCTTTCTGGTTCCGGATAAGCATGCAAAGCAGGAAGATGCCTTTGTAAAGGAACAGGAAAAGAAGTTAAAAACATTTTTGCAGAGAGAGTTGCAGACCATTCGAATCGGAATAGAGGAGAAGGTGGACGAGAGCATGGTCTCGTCCGGTGAAAAAACAGAACGTTATATGGAACGGATTACCAATGAAAAGATTATGGCTATTCAGGAGTATTCGGATACCGTTTTGGAACAGATTCATAAGAATCATGAAGAAGCGGTTTTTTTGTATGATATGCTCAACAATAAGCATGATCAGGTTAAATATACTGCGGGAGAAATCAATAATGCTGTAGACGGAGCGAAGGAAAAGCTTGAAGGTGCAGTTCAGGATGTGGTCCGGGAACTGCTTCGGGGAAGTATTCGTGATTCTCTTCTTGAAAAAATTGGAATGCTGTTAGAGGATACAATTCAAGAGGCAATTAATGTTTCGGTTAAGGACGAACTGCAGGAGCGGATTGAACTGACCGTTCAGAATGAGATAGAAGCTGCCACTAGATACAATCTCATGCAAATGATTAAAGAGGCTGTAGCGGTTGCTCTGAGAGAAACCATTCAAAAGAGGGAAGGGAAAATACCGTCAATCGGTGGGATAGAAGCGCTGTCTGACAGGAAACGCCTGGTAAAAGAAGAAAAAGAAACCCAAACAATGGGAAAAAAAACAGAGAAAATAAATGCGGAAAAAGAGGTAGAAAGAAAAGAGGCAGAAAGGGAAGTGGGGAAACAGGAATTTCAGGATCTGACTCTTGGGATACCGGAAGTTATTATGGGGGAAGAACAGCCTTTCGTTGTACAGTCGGTTAAAAAGGTGTCCCCGAAAAAGAAAGCACCGGTCAAAAAGAACGTTTCTTACGGGGAAATAACCATTAACAGTAAGATGGATGTGGAATTGCAGTCCCACCAAGAAAGTAATCGGGGATCGAATAACAAAGAGATGATTCTCAAGCTTCATAAAGAAGGAAAATCCAACATGGCTATTGCCAGAGAGTTGGGGTTGGGTATCGGAGAAGTACAGTTGGTAATCGGTCTTTTTGAAGGAGTATAGGAAGTCGCAGGAAAAGAGGAGAGTCATAGACAGAATGGAGCTAAAACAGTATTTAAAGGGGCTGGGTGTTGGCATTTTGGTTACCGTAGTAATTCTGGGGGTTTCACAGAAAACAAAGCCCATGACGGACGCTGAAATCAAGGTAAGGGCTGCGCAATTGGGGATGGTGGAAGAAACAGTTCTATCGGACCTGGTTACGGAAGAAAAAAGCGGCAGTGATACTTTGATGGAGGAATACACACAAGAAAACAGTGAGGCTTCAATAGAAGGCACTACCCAGCTTTCTACTCAGGATTTAGAGGAAGCAGCCAAAGGAGAGATGGTGATAGAGGAGGAAGGTTATGTGGTTATTACTATTGAACCGGGGAACGGCAGCAGTGTCATCAGCAGTAAATTATCTGAAGCAGGGTTAATTGCTTCTAAGGAGGAGTACAATGAATATTTGCTTTCTAAAGGATATGACCGAAGATTGATCGCAGGAGAATATCGAATACCGATGGGAGCCAGCATGGAAGAAATCACCCGGATATTGTGTGGGATAGAGTAACCGGGGATTTTAGAGTGAAGGGAATAGGGAGCTTTTGGCTACTGTCGGTGAAATTTGTAGAAGCTTTGAAGTTAGGATAAAAATGGAATAAAAAATATAGAAAAAAGCAGTTGACAAAGGAAAATTGCTGTGGTAGTATGAGTAAGCTGTCGC
>JBJELR010000369.1:0-5530 GCA_051879255.1 Lachnospiraceae bacterium
TATCCCGGTAATGAGCTTCCAGGCGGTTTGCAATTTCTACGAACTGGTCATAAACCTCAGGCATCTGCTCTTTCAGATGGCTGATGGGGAAGGGGGTACGGATGCCGGCAACAACATCCTCGCCCTGAGCATTAATCAGGTATTCACCCATTAACACCTTCTCACCGGTGGAAGGGTCTCGGGTAAAGGCAACACCGGTTCCGGAGGTATCACCGGAATTTCCAAAGGCCATGGCCTGTACATTAACTGCAGTACCCCAGTCATAAGGAATTTCATTCATCCGGCGGTATACATTGGCACGAGGATTGTCCCAGGAACGGAACACCGCCTTTACGGCTTCAATTAACTGTTCCTTGGGATCGGCAGGAAAATCCCTGCCCATTTTTTCCTTATAGAGGGATTTGAATTTGATGACCAACGCCTTCAAATCATCAGCGTCCAAATCCACATCCTGTGTAACCCCTTTTGCTTCCTTCATCTCGTCAATAATTTTCTCAAAGTCGCTTTTGGACATCTCCATCACCACATCGGAGAACATCTGAACGAAACGTCGATAAGAATCATAGGCAAAACGAGGATTGCCGGTAAGCTTTGCCAATCCTTCTACAGATTCATCATTCAATCCCAGGTTCAAAATAGTGTCCATCATACCCGGCATGGAAGCCCGGGAGCCGGAACGAACAGAAACCAGAAGGGGGTTTTTGACATCTCCAAATTTCTTGCCCACAATTTCTTCCATTTTGCCAATGTACTCATAAATCTGTGCCATGATTTCGTCATTGATCTGGCGTCCGTCATTGTAGTACTGAGTACAGGCTTCAGTGCTGATGGTAAAACCCTGTGGAACGGGCATTCCGGCATTGGTCATCTCAGCCAGATTGGCACCCTTTCCTCCCAGAATTTCGCGCATATCCTTGTTACCTTCAGTGAAAAGATACAAGTATTTCTTGCTCATTGGTGGTTACCTCCCCATATGTATTTTTATGTGCAATATTATAGCAAAAATAGCCTGGAAATACTAGGACAAATAAGGAAAAGGAATGTAAACATTTTTCCCTGATTTCTATTTTCCGGATTTTACATTGAAAGGAGGAGAAAAAAGTGGTAGATTAGATGGAACAAAGATAAACATCAAGACCTAAGTGTTATGATGCGTGGAGGAGCACTATGGACTTATTTGAATATATGCGCCAAAACAGGCAGGAAAAGGAGGCACCTTTAGCAGCAAGGCTCAGGCCCAAATGTCTGGAGGAAGTGGTAGGGCAGCAGCATATTATCGGAAAAGATAAGCTGCTGTACAGGGCCATTAAAGCAGATAAAATCAGCTCCTTGATTTTTTATGGTCCACCGGGGACAGGAAAAACCACTCTGGCCAGGGTGATTGCACAAACCACAAAGGCTGATTTTGTTCAGCTTAATGCTACCGTAGCAGGAAAAAAGGATATGGAGGAGGTGACTGCCAGAGCGAAGAATAATCAGGGAATGTATGGAAAGAAAACCACCCTGTTTATTGATGAGATTCATCGCTTTAATAAGGGGCAGCAGGACTATCTTCTCCCCTTTGTGGAGGATGGAACCATTGTCCTTATCGGAGCCACTACGGAGAATCCCTTTTTTGAAGTTAACGGGGCGCTCATTTCCCGTTCCATCATTTTTGAATTGAAGCCTTTGGAAAAAGAGGAAATTAAGGAGCTGATCAGGCGAGCCGTCTACGATAAGGAAAAAGGAATGGGAGCCTACAATGCAGTGATTGATGATGAAGCACTGGAGTTTTTGGCGGATATGGCAGGAGGAGATGCCAGACAGGCTTTAAATGCGGTGGAGCTGGGGGTAATGACCACCATGCCTGCAGAAGATGGAAGGATTCACCTTACGCTGGAAGTGGCCTCTGAATGCATCCAAAAGCGGGTAATCAAGTACGATAAGGGTGGAGATAACCATTATGATACGATTTCAGCCTTTATCAAAAGTATGCGTGGCTCGGACCCGGATGCGGCCCTGTATTATCTGGCCAAAATGTTGTATGGAGGGGAAAGTGTTACCTTTATTGCCAGACGAATCATGATCTGTGCCTCCGAGGATGTAGGAAATGCAGACCCCCAGGCTCTTCAGGTTGCAGTAGCGGCTTCCCTGGCAGCAGAGCGGGTAGGGATGCCGGAGGCACAGATTATTCTGGCCCAGGCTGTCACCTATGTGGCAACAGCTCCTAAGAGCAATGCTGCACTGGGGATTTTTGATGCCATGAGTGAAGTGAAAAAGACGGGTAATCTTAAGGTGCCCGGCCATTTACAGGATTCTCATTATAAAGGAGCTAAGAAGCTGGGGCATGGCATAGGCTATAAGTATGCCCACGAATATAAGAACCACTATGTGAAACAGCAGTATCTTCCCTATGAATTGACGGGGAGAGAGTTTTACCGACCTGACGGGAACGGGTACGAAGCTAAAATTAAAGCGCATATGAAGCGGATTCGGGAAGAAGCACAGGATTAGTCCTTTAAAACAGCATTTTGGTTAAGGTTTCATAAACCTCCTGATTTTTTTTTGACCAGTTGTTGCAAATAGAGTCGGCCAATTCTGCAGTAGGAACCGTCAGCTTGATTTCCACTAACAGAGTATCACGGTCTTTGGCCCAAAGCAGGGCTTCGAAGTCTCCGGCTGTGGTTTTATAGTAGTTGGAGGTTACGGAAACCTGCTCTCTTAAGGCTAAAGAATGTTCCTTAAAATAGGCATCAATGTCCTCTTTAATACTATCCGGAATCTGTCCTTTGAAATAGTGAAGGGTATTTTTTCCGTCCTCAGTGATTGCCATTGTGGTTCGATTGAAGGTACTGTGGGTCTGTACCAGTCCTGCTTGTGCTAACTGGCTAAAGGCCTGCTGGAGAGGGAAATAGCCGGTATAGCCCTTTTTTAAGATAAACTCACTGATTTGGGATTGGGTTAAGGGAAACGCTACCCGGTCCAGCATATAAAGCACAATAAGCTTATAGAGTTCCAAAAACCCTTGAGAGGCTGAAAAATCCATTATTTTTGGTATCCTTTCACAGTTGGGCTGAAAAATAGATTTCAGGAAATATGGCTTTTTACCGCCTGGGCAACGACCTCGGCAACCTGAGGATTGAAGGGCTGGGGCAGGATATTATCCTCTGTCAGTTCCTCCTCCTTTACCAGTCCCGCTATGGCTAAAGCGGCAGCCAGCTTCATTTCTTCAGTAATCTGTTTTGCTCTGCCTTCCAGGGCACCCTTGAAAATACCGGGGAAAGCAATAACATTGTTTACCTGATTGGGGAAATCGCTTCTTCCCGTTCCTACGATTTTTGCACCGGCGGCTTTTGCCAGATCCGGCATAATTTCCGGTACGGGATTTGCCATGGCAAAAAGGATGGCATCGGCATTCATGGAGGAAACCATTTCAGAAGAAACGATACCGGGGGCAGATACACCGATAAAAATGTCGGCTCCTGCCATGGCCTGGGCCAGATTTCCCGTTTCCTGCTTAGGGTTGGTACGCTCTGCCATTTTCCTCTGCATCCAGTTAAGTCCTTCGGTGGATTGAGATATTATCCCTGTTTTATCGCACATAATAACATTGGAAAATCCATAGGTCAGGAGGAGACCGGTGATGGCAATACCTGCACTGCCTGCGCCATTGACTACCACTTTGCAGTTTTCCTTTTCTTTTCCCACTACCTTCAAGGCATTGATGATTCCGGCCAGAACTACGATGGCGGTTCCATGCTGATCATCGTGAAATACGGGGATATCCAGAGTGGCTTTTAACCGTTCTTCGATTTCAAAGCAGCGGGGAGCGCTGATATCCTCCAGATTAATACCGCCAAAACCAGGAGCAAGCCAGGTCACTGCCTTAATAATTTCTTCCGTATCCTGAGTATCCAGGCAAATGGGGACAGCATTTACGTTGCCAAACTCTTTAAATAAAACTGCCTTGCCTTCCATCACCGGCATGGCAGCATAGGGGCCGATATTTCCCAGTCCCAGCACTGCACTTCCATCACTGACTACGGCTACGGTGTTGGCCTTTGTGGTGTAGGTATAGACGGCCTCCCTATCCTGGGCGATAACCTTACAGGGCTCGGCAACCCCGGGAGTATAGGCCAGAGCCAAATCCTCTCTGGAGTTTACCTTTACCTTGGAAAGAGTTTCCAGCTTTCCCTGCCACTGGCGGTGCAGATTTAATGCTTTTTCCTTTATTGTTAAGCTCATGTAAAATACCTCGTTATGTTGGATTACTTGCAGTTACATCATAGCCTAATTATTTTTTTGAATCAAGCCCTTTCTATTTTGAAAAAAGTAGTGTATAATGCAAAAGAAATCTAAGAACCAGTCTTTAATGATGGAATACAGAATACATAAGATACAATTCGTATCAGAATCCCCATGTTAGATTAAAGTATAATCAGGCTAAGCATCAAATGATATGGAAAAGATTGCAGGGCCAAAGCTGACTTTCGGCTTATGTTTTGGCGTAAAATGCTTCGAAATGGAGGAAAGAATGAGAGAAAAGTATGAATCCCTGGCATTGGCTGATTTAAAAGCAATAGCCAAGTCCAGAGGTATCAAAGGAACATCCATGATGAAAAAGGCACAAGTAGTGGAAGCTATGCTTGAGTTGGATGAGGAAGAAAAGAAAAAGGAGAAACCCATTCAGGCCCAGAAGGAGCCAAAGCCTGTACAGAGGGAAGAAGGACCTGTTCGGGATGAGGAAGGCCCAAGGGAAGAACAGGAAGAGGAAGAAAAAAGAAAGCGTCCGGGAGAAGAACGTTTTCCTATAGAGCTGGACAGTGGAATTACGGCAAGCGGTATTTTAGAGGTAATGCCGGATGGCTTTGGTTTCATCCGCTGTGCAAACTATCTTCCCGGAGAAAATGATGTTTACGTTGCTCCCAGCCAGATCCGTCGTTTCAATATGAAAACAGGCGATATCATTACAGGAAATACCAGAATCAAGACCCAAAGTGAAAAATTCAGTGCATTATTATATGTAAAAAATATCAATGGATTTTTGCCGGATGTGGCAGCAAAACGGCGAAGCTTTGAGGATATGACTCCTGTTTTTCCCAATCAGCGAATGCGGCTGGAAACACCCGGCTCCTCTGTGGCCATGCGGATTATGGATTTGATGAGCCCTGTGGGTAAGGGACAGCGTGGAATGATTGTATCTCCACCCAAGGCCGGTAAGACTACCTTATTAAAAGAGGTTGCCAAATCGGTAAAACGTAATAATCCCGAAACCCATTTGATTATTCTGCTGATTGATGAACGGCCTGAGGAGGTTACCGACATTAAAGAGGCCATCGAAGGGCCTAATGTGGAAGTGATTTATTCCACCTTCGATGAGCTGCCGGAGCACCATAAGCGGGTGGCGGAAATGGTAATCGAGAGAGCCAAAAGGCTGGTAGAGCACAAGAAGGATGTAATGATTCTTTTAGACAGTATCACCCGTCTGACCAGAGCTTACAACCTAACCGTACCACCCAGCGGAAGAACCCTTTCCGGGGGTCTGGATCCG
>JBJELR010000370.1:0-5511 GCA_051879255.1 Lachnospiraceae bacterium
AAGCTTTTGTATGCGCTGGGATACGTAGGTGTACTGCTGGCACTTTTGCTGATAGGCTACATTACTTATTGCGTGGTAAAGATAGAAGATAGAAAGACCTTTTATCTGGCGGTGATTATGGCGGTAATGCTTATGGGAACAGGAGTCACCATTAACAGTATGGAATGTGTGCAAATGAGCTGGTTCCCTCTGCTGTTTGCAGGAATGGTTATATCCTCGGTACGGGAAGGAGGAGGGGAAAAGGATGCTTTTTTCGATTATCACTGTATGCTTAAATAGTGAGCAAACCATTGAGAGAGCTCTACAGAGTATGCAAAAACAGACCTGTCAGGACTATGAATATATCATTATTGACGGAGGCTCCACCGATAAAACTATGGAAAAAATCAGGGAGTATGAACCCCTGTTTTCAGGGAGAATGCGGGTGCTGTCAGAGGCCGACAGGGGAATCTATGATGCCATGAATAAGGGAATCAGAATGGCAGAAGGAGAAATCATAGGGATTTTAAACAGTGATGATTACTATGAAGAAGATACCTTACAAAAGGTGAAAAAGGGCTATGATGGCTATGACTATACCATAATTTATGGCTTGCTGAGAACCGTCAGTAAGGGAAGGGAGGTTATGGTATATTTAAAAAACCCCGATTTTCTTGAAAGGGATATGATTGCTCATCCCTCCTGCTTTGTTACCCGAAAAGTATATGAAAAATACGGACTGTATTCTATGGAATATCCTTATTCCGCAGACTATGAGTTTATGCTGAGAATCAAAGAGGAAAAGGAAATCAGATTTCAGGGAGTATATGAAATTTTATCCAACTTTTCAATAGATGGAGCATCTGCTTCGGTGAAGGGCTATCGGGATACCCTGAGGCTTAAAAAGAAATATGGACTTATCAGTCAAAAGGAATATTCGTTAAAAATGCTGAAAAGCTGGGTTGCAATGAAGTTAGGAAAATAGACTATGGGGATGACATGGAAGGAAACCAAGGAGTATATAAAGAGGGATGTTTACCGTAATTTAGAGTCTGGCTCAGCCAAAACGATAGTCAGAGAATTTTTGTTTAAAAGGTCTACTGCTGCCTTGCTGATTCATTTCAGGCTTTGCCACTATTATGCCAAGCTGGAGAAAAGGAATGTGCTTCAATTTCTTCTGCATGGAATACTATATCTCCGGTTTCAGCGCCTTCAGGAACACTGCGGCATTGAACTGAATCAGCGGATGCAGATTGGTTATGGACTGCGGTTGCCCCACAAGGGAAATATCGTCATCCATCCTAAGGTGGAAATTGGAAATGATTGTGAAATCATGCAAGGGGTAACGATTGGCAATAATATTATGAAATCCAGAGATGAAGTGGCTAAGATTGGAAATCAGGTACTTATCTGTGCAGGTGCAAAGGTCATCGGAGGAATTACCATAGGAAATACGGTTATTATCGGCGCCAATGCGGTAGTAAATCAATCGGTTCCCGACCACACGATTGTGGGAGGAATTCCGGCTAAAATAATCGGAAAATGTGATGACAGATTTGTGATTAATAAGGAAATGAGAGAATAGGTATGCTTGCGATTATTACGGGGACCATTCGACCAACAAATTTGGTAACCCAGCTAAAAATCAGGAATGAAGAAGAACGGCTTTTTCAATATCTGGAAAGCCTGAAATTTTTTATTGAATCCAAGGCCTTTACAAAAATTATCTTCTGTGAGAACAGTAATTATGGCGCAGGAGGCTTGGCTGCTCTTGAAGAAATGGCAAGGGATAATGGAGTGAAGCTGGAGATATTATCCTTCCAGGGGGATATACAACAGGTTGAACGGCAGGGAAAAGGCTATGGCGAGGGAGAAATCCTGGACTATGTATTTGACCATAGTGATTTAGTAGAGAGAGAGCCTTTTTTTATCAAGATAACCGGAAGAATGAAGGTCATGAATATTCAAAAGCTGGTTTCTGCGATGAAGCCGGAAAAAAGCTATTTTAATGTTCCCAATTCCACCCTAAGGACACTCTATGATACCAGAATTTATGGGATGCCCACAGAGCAGTTTAAACGCTGCTTTCGAGAAGTCTATCATAAGGTTTGGGATAATCAGGGGATTTATCTGGAGCATATCTATACGCAGACGCTGAAGGAAAATGGGATTAAGGTGACGAACTTTCCAAGATATCCCAGAATTGTCGGGATTTCCGGGTCTACAGGAGGCAGTTATACTTATGTGGAATGGAAGTGTAAAATAAAGGATATCTTCAGCAGATTGAATGGGTACAGGGTCAGAGGATAATAAATTTATAGGATAGAAAATATTGAGAGGATTAAAATGAGTGCAGAAAAATTAAAATTACCCAATGTCACGCTGGCAGCAATGACCAGCGTCAGCGTATATGAAACGGTTAAGGCGCTGCAATACAGTATGCGGGGGATTGAGTTTGGAGAGGTAGTACTGATTACCCATAAAAAGCCCTTCTATCTGCCTAAGGAAATCACCTATAAGCATACAGACAGGCTGACCAATATTGATGATTTCAATTATAAGATTGCCTATGATCTGTGCGATTATATTGATACCGACTATGTACTTTTGGTGCATCATGACGGCTTTGTGATTCACCCGGAAAAATGGCAGGATCGTTTTCTGGAGTATGATTATATAGGCTCTCCCTGGCCAATCCCCTCGGATGGGAAGATGCACTGCTTCCATGATATCTATGGTAACTGGGTAAGAGTAGGAAACAGCGTAGGACTTCGCAGTAAACAGCTATTGGAATTTCCCAGAAAGGCGAGCCTGGAGTGGACTAAAGATGAGGAGGGGCTGTATAATGAGGATATTTTCCTATGCTGCCGCCATAAGCACGATATTGAAGCAGCAGGAATGCGATTTGCCCCATTAGAGGTGGCAAAATATTTTGGCCATGAGATGACAATCCCGGAGTTTGAAGATGTGGATGCTCCATTTTTGTTTCATAAATGGTATGGCAGAAATGCAGACTATCCCCGATTCGTCAACCCGTTACACTGGCCATGGATAATGGTAAAAAAAGTATTAAGGCCTTTTGTACACAGGTACAGGGCATGGAAACAGAATAAACAACAGGCAGATAAGGAATAGAAGCATGTGTCATGTGGTAAGAATTAGTGATGGACTGGGTAATCAGATGTTTCAATACGCATTTGCCTATGCTTTGGAACAAAAAACGGGTATTGAGGTTCGGCTTGACCCATTTTTTTGGGGAACCTCCCTGCGAAAATATCAGCTGGAGGAATTTCAGATTACCAACACAAAAAGATTGGTATCCACAGCATGGGACTACCTCTTGGGATTTGGACCCAGAAATGGAAGACGGTTTAAGGAACGCTATCGCCAATATCTGATTCAAAAAAAATACCGGCTTATTCAGGAAAAAGAGATTATGCATTATGATGAAACGCTGGAAAAGCAGGCAGAGCCAAGCTACTATTTGGGTTTTTGGCAGACCCCCCGATATTTTGATGAATATTATGAGGAGCTGAAAAAGCAGTTTACCAGAAAAGATAGTCTGTCCTCTAAGGGGATGGAATATCAGCGAAAGATTGCCGAACAAACCAGTGTAGCACTGCATATTCGTAGGACGGATTATGTTCGTAAAGAGGGGAATGCCGCAATCGGACTGGATTTCTATAAGGAAGCGCTGAAAAGAATGGAAGAACAGGTAGGTTCGTTTACCTTGTTTATTTATACGGACGATAAACAATATGTCAGAGAAAATTTCAAGCTGCGGGAATATGTGTTGGTTGAGGGGGTCAGTGACTTAGATGAGTTTGAGCTGATGACACAATGCAGCCACCATATTGTGGCAAACAGTACCTTTAGCTGGTGGGCTGCCTATTTGGGAGAGAATAAGGGGGGAGTGGTATATGCCCCCTGTGCAGACATCTGGTCAGAGGAATTTTATCCTCCGCAATGGAATCTAATTTACACGAAAACGGAAGAATAGAAAAGAAATCAGGGGATATTGTCCATGAAGAAAATCAAAAATTTTATTATGCAGATGCAATATATTTTCGAGCGAAGACAAAAGCTGCAGCTACTATTTGTCCTGTTCATCGTCATTTTTACCACCTTCGTGGAGCTGTTAGGGGTAACCGCAATTTTACCTTTGATAGAGGTGATGATGAACGAGAACAGTATTAATGAAACCCCCTATCTGAATATGCTGTACCGACTGGGAGGATTCGGGAATAGTACCAGTTTTTTAATTTTTTTAGCGGTAGTGTTAATTGTCATTTACTGGATTAAAAATTTCCTTGTGGCCGTTTCCTATAATTTACAGTACAAATTTACCTTCAGCAATCAAAAGCGAATGGCCTATAAGCTGCTGGAATGCTATCTGAGCCAGCCCTATTTTTTTCATCTTTCTCACAGCAGTGCAGAGCTGATTAGAAGCATCAATACGGATATTGTCATGATGTTTCAGGGAATTCTTGCACTCCTGCAGTTCTTTGCAGAGATACTGGTTTGTCTTGTACTGGGCAGCTTCCTCTTTTTTACGGATCCGCAAATTACGATTATTATTGTAATTGCCCTGCTGCTCTTTGTCGTTTTGTTTACGAAGAAAATCAAATCCTATCTTAGCTACATAGGAGAAGAAGACCGGAAATTTTCCATGGGAATCGTAAAGTGGCTGCAGCAATCCTTTGGCGGGTTAAAGGAAACCAAGATTATGCACAGGGAAAAGTTCTTTTTAGGAAAATTTGAGGAACAATACAGTCAGTGGGCCGATTTGGAAAAGATTTACCGTAATCTTCAGATGATTCCCAAGCCGATTATGGAAACGCTGTCGATTACTGCATTAATGATTGCCATTATCCTGAAATTATTGAGTGGAACTCAGATGTCCTCATTTATGACGACCATATCGGTTTTTGCAATCGCAGCCTTCAGATTACTGCCCTCTTTTAACAGAATAACCGGCTATGTCAGCGTAATTATCTTTAATTTTCCTGCCTTTGAAGCGGTTTATCAGGATTTGAAAAGAGTAGATGAACTGTTGGGAACAAGCTATCTGACCACTCAGGATGCCAAGGAAGCTCTTCCCCTTAAGGAAAAAATTCAAATTCAGAATCTTTCTTATAAATACCCTGAGGGAGAAGATTTTGTATTGAGAGATGTGAACATCAGTATACCGAAAAATAAGTCAATAGCCCTTGTGGGACCCTCCGGGGCGGGAAAAACGACTCTTGCAGATCTAATCCTGGGTGTCCTTGAGCCGACCAAAGGGAATATTCTGATTGATGAAACGGATGCCTTTGCCCATCTTACTGCATGGCAGAAAAATGTTGGTTATATTCCCCAGACTATCTATTTAATGGATGATACGATTCGCAATAATATTATTTATGGTGCTAAAATCCAGGATGATGAACGATTAATGAAGGCAGTGGAAGAAGCACAGCTAAAGGAGTTTATCGAATCCCTGAGTGAGGGACTGGATACAGAGGTGGGGGAGAGAGGTATCCGCCTGTCAGG
>JBJELR010000371.1:0-5461 GCA_051879255.1 Lachnospiraceae bacterium
GTTTATGGGAAAACCGGAATATGTAGAAAACTTTATGCGCTTCATTGCCAGGCAGCTATGGGAGTATATGGCTAAACTGGGAGTTTGCAGTATTGAAGAAATGGTAGGGCGAAGGGATTTGTTAAAGAAAAAGGAGGGTCTTACCGGACAGGCAGCGAAGGTGGATTTAAGCTGCATTCTTGAAGCCGGGGTAGAAGCCGATAGGGCAAAGACGGTATTCCATCCCGATAAAGTTTATGATTTTGCTTTAGAACAAACCAAAGACGAAGCAATACTTCTGTCCCATAAAGAGGTACAAAAGTCCATTCAAAAAGGAAAGAAAACGAAGTTAAAGGTCAGTCTGACCAATATTGACCGAACCTTTGGTACGCTGGTGGGAGCTGAGATTACCAGGCAGCATCCTGAGGGGCTTGAGGAGGATACCCTTACCGTTTCCTGCAAAGGAGCCGGAGGACAAAGCTTTGGAGCCTTTATTCCGGCAGGACTTACGCTTACGCTTTCGGGAGACAGTAATGACTACTTTGGCAAAGGGCTTTCAGGAGGTAAGCTGGCGGTATCCCCACCTGATGAGGCCGGCTATGAACCGGAAGAAAATATCATTATCGGTAATGTGGCTCTTTATGGAGCAACCAAAGGAGAGGCCTATATTGCAGGTATGGCAGGAGAGCGCTTCGGTATTCGTAACTCCGGAGCTACAGCGGTGGTAGAAGGAGTAGGGGAGCATGGTCTGGAATATATGACCGGAGGAAAAGTAGTGGTGCTTGGCCCTACAGGCAAGAATTTTGCAGCCGGAATGAGCGGAGGGATAGCTTATGTATTGGACGAGGAAAATTGCCTTTACCGAAATCTGAATAAGGAAATGGTACTGATGGAAAAGGTGGAGGCCCCTTTTGATAAGGAGACCTTACGGAAGCTTCTTGAAAATCATGTAGCCTATACCGGTTCAAAGAAAGCCGCAAAGGTATTGGAACAGTTTGATGAATATCTGCCTAAATTTAAAAAGATTATTCCCGAGGATTATAAAAGGATGCTGCAGTTGTCTTCTCAGTTTGAAGAACAGGGAATGAGCGGAGAGCAGGCGCAGATTGAGGCTTTTTACGCCAGTGTTTCTGACAAAGGAGTAGAATAAGGGGACAAAAAGCTGCTAAAGCAGCAGAATGAGAGGTAAGCATGGGAAAACCAACAGGTTTTTTAGAATATGAACGAGTAGATGGGCCCCAAATCGGGCCTGGAGAGCGAATCAATCATTTTAATGAATTTCATGGAAGGCTGTCCTTAAAAGAGCAGCAAAAACAGGGAGCCAGATGTATGGACTGCGGAGTTCCCTTCTGTCAGTCGGGCTGTGAGCTGGGAGGAATGACCTCCGGCTGCCCCTTAAACAATCTGGTACCGGAAATGAATGATCTGGTGTATCAGGGCAACTGGGAACAGGCTTACAGCCGATTGGAGAAAACCCATAATTTTCCGGAATTTACCTGCCGGGTTTGTCCTGCCCTCTGTGAGGCGGCCTGTACCTGCGGGCTTCACAGTGAACCGGTGGCTACTAAAGCCAATGAAAAGGCGGTAATTGAATATGCCTTTCAGAATGGTTTGGTCAGGCCCCATATACCAAAGGTAAGAACAGGGAAAAAGGTAGCGGTGATTGGCAGCGGTCCGGCAGGGCTGGCGGCAGCGGATCAGTTGAATAAGAGGGGACATCTGGTGACGGTATACGAAAGAAAGGATCGTCCCGGTGGCTTGTTAATGTATGGTATTCCCAATATGAAGCTGGAAAAGGAGATTATCGACAGAAGAATTCGGCTTATGGAAGAAGCGGGAATTCGTTTTCTCTGTAATCAGGATGTGGGAAAGGATATTACCGGGGAAGAACTGCTAAAGGAATATGACCGGGTGGTTCTGGCCTGTGGGGCCTCCGAACCCAGGGATATTCCTGTCCCCGGGAGAGAGGCGAAAGGAATTTATTTCGCGGTAGATTTCCTGAGTCGGGTAACCAAAGCGCTCTTGGAGGGGGAGGGAAAGAAGCCCTCCTTTGAGGAAGTAAAAGGAAAAAAAGTTCTGGTGATTGGCGGCGGCGATACAGGAAATGACTGTGTGGGAACGGCCATCCGATTGGGAGCAGAAAGCGTAATCCAGTTGGAAATGATGCCTAAGCCATCGGAAGAAAGAATGGAGAGCAATCCCTGGCCACAGTGGCCAAAGATTTTGAAAACGGATTATGGCCAGCAGGAGGCTATCCTAAAGTGGGGGCAGGACCCCAGGGTTTACCAGACCACTGTTACCGAATTTCTGGTGGGAGATCAGGGACAGGTGGCAGGAGTGCGTACCGTAGAACTGGAGCCGGGGAAGGAGGAAAAAACCGGTAGAATGATGATGCTGCCTAAGGCGGGAAGCGAAAAAGAGTTAGGGGCAGATTTGGTGTTGATTGCCGCAGGATTTTTAGGCTCGCAGGGTTACATTCGGGATACATTTGGTGTAGAATGTAACGAAAGAACCAATGTGAAAACTTTAGAAGGCTCTTATGCCACCAATGTGGACAGGGTATTTGCAGCAGGCGATATGCGGCGAGGACAGTCCTTGGTGGTATGGGCGATTACAGAGGGGCGAAGAGCGGCAAAACAGGTGGATGAGTCTATGATGGGCTACAGTAATCTTTAAGAAAAAAGGAATGCACCTGTCACAAATTGCGTAAGCCGGCAAGGAAGGAAAGGGAGAGAAGAAATGAAGACGAAGGAAGATATTTTAGCCTTATTGGAAGAAGAAGATGTGGAATTTGTCCGTCTGCAGTTTACAGATATGTTTGGCAATCTGAAGAATGCGGCTGTAACCGCCAGACAGCTTGAGCGGGTTTTGGACCATGATTATGCCTTTGACAGCTGTGCCATGTTTGATCGGGATGGCACAAAAGGAGAGGATATTTATCTGAAGCCGGATTTGGATACCTTCGTTATTCTGCCCTGGAGACCCCAGCAGGGTAAGGTGGCCAGACTTTTATGTGATGTTTACACGCAGTCCGGTGAACCTTATGAAATGAGTTCCAGAAGGATTTTACAAAAGGTAATTGCCAAGGCAAAGAAAAAGGGCTATACCTTCTTTGTAGACCCGGAATGTGAATTCTTCCTGTTTCATACGGATGAAAACGGGATGCCCACTGCTCTCACCCATGAGCAGGCCGGTTATATGGATGTGGGACCTGTAGACCTGGGGGAAAATGCAAGGCGGGAAATGGTACTGACCTTAGAAGAAATGGGCTTTGAAATTGAATCTTCTCACCATGAGACGGCACCGGCACAGCATGAAATTGACTTTCAGGAGGCAGAAGCATTGGCCATGGCCGACTCTATCGTTACCTTTAAGTCGGCTGTTCGCTCCATTGCCAGACGCTTTGGGCTTCATGTCACCTTTATGCCAAAACCTAAATCGGGAGTGGCCGGAAGCGGTCTGCATCTGAATTTCTCCTTATTTAAAGAGGGAAAGAATCTTTTTTCCCTGGGAGAAAACAAAGAGGTAAGCCCCGAGGCCTTAATGTTTATGGGAGGAATCATGGCCCACGCAAAAGCCATCTGTGCCGTATCCAATCCCCTGGTCAATTCCTATAAGCGACTGATTACCGGCTTTGATGCTCCCCTGGAAATGCTGTGGACAGTGGGAAATCAGAATGCTATGTTAAGGCTGAGAAATCGCCGGGGAGAAAACAGTAAGATTGAACTCAGGTTTCCGGACCCTTCCTCCAATCCTTATTTGGTCATTGCGCTGGCTCTGGCAGCAGGTATGGATGGCATTGACCGAAAGCTGAATCCGGGGAGGGAAGCAGATGTACTGATGGCAGAAGCAGGACAGGTGGAAACCCTTCCCATGTCTCTAAGAGAGGCAGTAGGGTATTTAAGAAAGGATGAATTGTTAGGAGAGGTATTGGGCCGGGAATTCAGGGATATTTACTGCAAGGCTAAGATGCAGGAATGGAATACCTATATGGCACAGGTATCCGATTGGGAAGTGGAAACCTATTTGAACAGAGTATAGAGGAGAGAGTATGGGCAGTATAATCATTGCATTGCCCAAGCTTCAGGACGGAAAACATATTCGTGAAATTTTAGCACGCTTCGGATTGGAGAGTGCGAAGGTCTGTACTTCGGCTTCCCAGGTGCTTTCACAGGTACACCAGTTGGACAGTGGTGTAGTCATTTGTGGCTTACGTCTGCCGGATATGAACTATAGCCAGCTTGCAGAGTATCTGCCGGATTATTTTGAAATGCTGCTTTTGGCTTCTCCTGCCAATCTGGCCGGAAAGCCGGAGAATATGATGGGACTGGCCATGCCGCTTAAGGCAGCAGAATTGGTAGGCAGTGTGGAAATGATGCTGACCCAGCTTAACAGAAGAATCAAAAGGGAAAAAGCCGGACCAAAAAAGAGAACCCAGGCAGAACAAAATTATATTAACAATGCGAAGTGGCTATTGATGGAGCGTAATCATCTGACGGAACAGGAGGCCTTTCGCTATTTGCAAAAGACCAGTATGGATTCCGGCACCAGTATGGTGGAAACGGCTCAGATGATTCTGCTGATGATGGTGGAATAGGAAAGGACAGGGAGCTTTTGCAGTCTGAATATGTTAGAATACCGAAAAGGAAGGGCAGGGTTAAAAATATGTATACCATAAATGAACATTATTTAAAGCTGCAGGGCAGTTATCTTTTTTCCACCATAGCAAAAAAGGTGGCAGCCTATCAGAAGGAGCATCCACAGGCAGAGATAATCCGGTTAGGTATCGGGGATGTGACAAAGCCGTTGGTGCCGGCCATTATCCAGGCTTTACACAATGCGGTAGAGGAAATGGGAACTACAGAGGGCTTTCGCGGCTATGGGCCGGAGCAGGGCTATGAATTCTTAAGAGAATGTATTGCCAGAGAGGATTATCAGAAAAGAGGCTGTCCCATTCATGCCGAAGAAATCTTTATCTCTGACGGTGCTAAGCAGGATGTGGGAAATATTCAGGAAATTTTTGGTTCAAAGAATAGAGTGGCAGTGTGTGATCCGGTATACCCGGTATATGTGGATACCAACGTTATGGCCGGAAGGACAGGGGAGTTTAACCACGAAAAGGGAGGCTATGAAGGGTTGATCTATTTGAACTGTCTGGAGGAAAATGGCTTTGCTCCCGAACTGCCAAAGGAGAGACCGGATTTAATTTACCTGTGCTTTCCCAATAATCCCACCGGTATGGCAATTACCAAACCGGCACTGCAGGAATGGGTAGATTATGCCAATAAAAATGGCTCCATCATCCTCTATGATGCAGCCTACGAAGCCTACATTACAGAAGAAGGAATTCCCCACAGCATTTATGAGTGTGAAGGGGCCGGAAAATGTGCCATCGAATTTCACAGCTTTTCCAAAAATGCCGGCTTTACCGGCTTACGGCTGGGCTATACGGTTATTCCTAAGGAGCTTACCTGCAAGGGGG
>JBJELR010000372.1:0-5451 GCA_051879255.1 Lachnospiraceae bacterium
TTACCCTCCATATCCACTGCATGGATAAGGAATTCATCGGCATAGTCACAAAAGCTGTTCAGACTCTTTTCCTCTAATACCACTTTGGTAAATTTCTGCCATCTGTCCGTAACAATATAATACTGCCCTTCTTTCTTTCGACAGCTTAAATCCAGTACCAGTCGGTCCCGTCCCACTTCCTTCGACAGCTTCTCCAAACGGTCAAAGTCCACTTCTCCCTCCCGGAAAACATAAGAGGTTACTATAACCTTTGCGGCCCCTGCTTCCAGGTATTCTGCTGCGTTCTCCCTGGTAATCCCGCCCCCAAGCTGTAAACCTCCGGGATAGCATTGCAAAGCCTGCAAAGCCTGTCTTCTGGTTTCTTCATAATAGGGACTGGATTTACTATTGAGAAGAATAATATGCCCTCCTTTAAGTCCATATTTTTGATAAAGACGGGCATAGGCCTCTGCTCCCTGCCCGGAAACAAAATTCTCATCAGCCTGATCTCCTAAATCCTTCAGGCTGCCTCCGATAATCTGCTTTACTTTTCCATTGTGAATATCAATACATGGGCGAAATTTCATAATCGGCTCCATTCTTTTTTTTGATAAAAAAATTTTTTTAGCAGTATAAAACCATATTTTTTCTCCATACTAACTATAGAACAAACGAAAAAGTTCAAATAGGAAAAGGAGAATGTCATGAAAAATTTATCTAATTTACTGGCAATTTTTGCCCTTGTAGCCATGATGGGCCTTGTGGTTGGCTGTGGCTGTGGTACCTCCAATACCCCTGCCAGAGAGGATATGGTAAACACCGGGGAGGAAACACTCCCTCCCGGAAACAACACCACTGAAAATCCGGCTGTAGGTGAAAATCTAAACAACACTACCAACAACAACTCCGTCAATAACACCAATCCTGCAACCGAACCCATTGTAGATGGAAACGGCAATCTCATCAATGACAACAACAATACTGTTGGTGAAAATGGTCAGGTTCCGGGAAATGAGGTAAACGGAAATAATAACACCACCGGAAATGTAGTGGATGATGCCGGAAATGCCGTTGGCAACGTAGTAGAGGATGCCGGCGATGCTGTTCGTGACGTAGGTCGTGGAGTCAAGGACATGACCAATGATGTTACCCGATAATCAGGGGAAAATCAGCGAGAGCTGCTGAATCGCTTCAGCAGCTCTTCTTTTTTCAGGATACCTGTTCTTAAACGCCTTTTTCCACCAGTATACCGTTCTGATAAGCCAACAGCAAATCCTCCAATTGTCTGATGCTTTCCCGGATTTCATCTCCCTTGTCGGTATCTGCCACGTTTATCCTTTTGGGTGCAGTTTCCACTAAAATCGCATCAGAAAAGATATCACTTTCCTTACGCACCGCTGCCTCCATAGACTCAAAGGGCTCATGAGCCACCAGGTACATTCCATGGGAATTATATACCAGTGTATATCCTGCAATTCCCGTCTTCCCCTGGTAGGCCTTGGAAAAGCCGCCATCGATAATCAGGAGCTTTCCTCCACATTTAATGGGAGTTTCCCCTTTCTTTTGCTCAACCGGAACATGACCGTTGACGATATGAGAGGATGTGGCCGGAAGACCAAATTCCTCCAGAATTTTATTCAACACCTTTTCCTGATCCATTAAACGATAATAGCTGTTTTTCTGCTCCTTATGGGTTTCCTTCTCGGCAATGAAATAACGCTCAAAGGTAGTCATTTTATCCTTACCAAAGACGGGGGAATTGGGTCCCTCCCAGATATACCAAAGCATATCCTGTCCTCTTCTTTTTTCATGAATATCCTGAGAATAATAGCCCTTTCTGGCATAGTTTTCCAATACGTCATAAAGCTCTTTTCCTGCATAAGCCTTACCATCAATGCTCACCTTCTGGAAGTTTCCTTTTTCATCCAGGGGAACACAGCCATGATACAAAAGATTGGAGTTGTAGATTTTATACAATCCTCCCTTGGCAAACAGAAAGCGTACGTGTCTTTGTAATTTCTCACTGTGAATAAAGGCCTGACGCAGACGTTCCATTACCTGCTCCTCCTCCGGAGTGAGGCGGTAAGGGTCTTTAAAATCTACCGTAGGGAAGTCCACATCCTTCATGGCATACTCCTTGCCTTCCACTACTACGGTTTTCTTTTCCGGATTGATTTTATCCAACAGCAGCCTGTTCTGCATACCAAATTCGGGATTTCTTTGAATCACCTGACCTTCCAGCTTAAACTGCAGGATGGAAATGGCCTTGTGCATTTTCATATCCAGCTGCAAATCCTTGGTATTATAATCCGTATTGTATTTAATCGTAAAAATATCACAGTTGGTATTCTGATAGGCCTCAAGGGCAAAGGTAGCCAGGGGAATCAGGTTAATTCCATAGCCATCCTCAATGGTATCCAGACTGCCATAACGGGTAGCAATACGGATCACATTGGCAATACATGCCAAATGCCCTGCTGCTGCTCCCATCCATACCACATCATGGTTTCCCCACTGAATATCTACCGAATGGTAGTTGCTCAGAGTATCTAGAATAATATGAGGGCCTTTTCCTCTGTCATAGATATCTCCTACAATATGCAGATGGTCAATAACCAGGCGTTGAATCAGGAAGCTGAGTGCCTTGATAAAGTCCGGTGCCCTCCCGATTTTGATAATGGTATTGATGATTTCATTATAATAAGCTTCCTTATTCTGTACCTCTTCCTTTTCCGTAATCATTTCTTCAATGATATAGGCGAAATCTACCGGTAAAGCCTTTCTCACCTTTGATCTGGTGTATTTAGAGGCTACACGCTTGGTCATCTGTACCAGGCGGTGAAGGGTAATCTTGTACCAGTCCTCAAGATTTTCTTCTTCCTCCATAACGATTTCCAGCTTCTCTGCCGGGTAGTAAATCAGGGTGGCAAGGCTCTTTTTATCTCTCATGCTCAGGGTATTTCCGAATTCTTCGTCAATCTTTCTTCTTACCGATCCGGAGCCATTTTTCAGTACATGATTAAACTGCTCATATTCACCATGAATGTCCGTCAAAAAATGCTCCGTTCCCTTGGGAAGATTCAAAATAGCCTGTAAATTAATGATTTCTGTTGCTGCTGATGCAATGGTTGGAAACTGTTTGGACAGACTTTTTAAATAAACCAGCTCCATCGTATCCATTTTCTTATCCATTTCTATGTCCCTCCTTCTTTCTTTCGTTTTTTGCCAATTTTCTTTTGTTTACAGAATATCGCTTTCCCCTTCCATACTCTGCTTTATTTTATCTTCCGGCGGCTTTGATCACATCACTCATCTGATATAAGCCTGCCGGTTTCCCCTTCAAAAATTTGGCTGCCTGCAAGGCTCCCTTTCCAAATATTGCTCTGGAATAAGCAGTATGGGAAAAAGTGATTACCTCATCCATTCCGGCAAAGATCACATCATGGTCTCCCACGATAGTTCCTCCTCTTATGGCCGAAATCCCGATTTCCTTCTGAGGTCGTTTTTCTCTCCGCCCGCTTCTGTCATATACATATTCATATTCGTTATTCAGTTCTTCGTTAATGGCATCTGCCAATGCCAGTGCTGTTCCGCTGGGTGCATCCACCTTCAGATTGTGATGTTTTTCCACGATTTCCATATCGAAGCCGGCAGAGGCAAGAACCGGAGCAGCCTCCTTTAACAGCTTAAGCAGAATGTTAATGCCTAAAGACATATTGGCCGATTTTAAAATGGCCACCTCTTTAGCCGTCTTTTCCACTTTTTCCAGTTGTTGCTGTGAAAGTCCGGTGGTGCAAAGAACGCAGGGCAGCTTTCTGTCTGCACAATAGTCCAACAGGTCATCCACCGCCGCAGCCGCTGCAAAATCGATAATCACATCGGCCTCCAGTGTACAATCCTGAATCCGGCTAAATACCGGAAAGGGGTTGGTGATATGATTAGAGGCATCAATTCCTGCCACCAACTGCACCTTTTCATCCTCTCTGATTAATCCGGCAATCACCTGCCCCATTCTTCCATTACAGCCATGCATGATTACTTTTGTCATTCTTGTATTTTCTCCTTTATAAAATGCCAAAGTCCTTCATCGCCTTTTCCAGCCTCTTGGCATTGTCCTCCTCCATCTCCGTTAGAGGTCGGCGCAGCGGACCGGCCTTAAGCCCCATTAAATTCATTGCTTTTTTTACCGGAATGGGATTCACCTCACAAAACAGTGCATCAATCAGCTCAATAGCCTTTAGCTGAATCCGACGGCTTTCCTCCACATCCCCTTCAAAAAATCTGGCACAAATATCATGAGTCTGGCGGGGAGCAATATTGGACAGTACGGAAATTACTCCCTTGCCGCCTAAGGACAGAAGGGGAACAATCTGGTCATCGTTTCCCGAGTATAAATCCACCCTGCCTTCTGCCAGCGCCATCAGTTTAGCCACTTGGGAAATATTCCCGGTAGCATCCTTTACGCCAACGATATTTTCTACCTCAGTACACAAGCGCACTACGGTTTCGGGTAAAATATTCACTCCTCCGGTTCTTCCGGGAATGTTATACAAAAGAATGGGGAGCTTCACCGCCTTAGCAACCAGCTTAAAATGCTCATAAAGTCCTTTTTGTGTGGCCTTATTATAGTAAGGTGTTACAATCAGCAGCCCGTCTGCCCCTGCTGCTTCAGCCTCCTTTGACAGATAAATTGCGGTTTGGGTACAATTAGAGCCGGTACCTGCAACCACAGGGATTCTTCCGTTAACTGCCTGAACACAGTAGCGAATAACCTCCAGATGTTCCTCATGGGTAAGGGTAGATGCCTCACCGGTGGTTCCACAAACGATAATGGCATCGGTTCCCCCTTCAATCTGAAGTTCAATCTGACGTCCAAATTCTTCGTAGTTTACTTCACCGTTATCCAAAAAGGGAGTTACGATTGCCACTCCTGCTCCTGTAAAAATTGCCATATTGTTGTCCTCCTGCAAAAGATAAAACCGACTGCGGGAGTCGGTTTCGTAAACGTAAAAATATCCACGATAGCTCCCCATCTTCTCTAGCGCATCACCTTGCCCACTATTAAGATGACAGTCATGAAGCTCTTAACCCCATGCCCAAGAAGAAAGCTGCAGTTCCTCCTTCTTTCGGCACTTTCCCCTTTCTCCCTTCTTCCTCTGTATCTGCAACATCCAAAGGGATACTGATGAATTGTGCGACCTCTATCTGATATAAAAGGCGGTTGCCTTACTTTAATTTATCATAGCACCGCCTCTTTTTCATGTCAACTTGATTCATTTATTTCTATATTCGAAAATTCGTATATTTTATCATTACATATACGAAATCATCTCTTCATCCACCAGTTCCAGCTTGTTGACGGAAACCTCATAGGCCACCCGCTTTTCTGCATAATCTTCTGATAATTTTTTCATGTATTCTCTGCTTTGTATTCTTCCCCATACTACACAGCGGGTCCCCACCTCAAAGTTG